>JAYKGU010000286.1:0-8905 GCA_035285585.1 Synechococcales cyanobacterium | reverse complement strand
AAGCATAACCGTATAAAGATAATTTTGTACAGAGATTGTTAGGTCGAGGAGGTTTATGCTAGTCTTTCGTAATCGACTAGATATAGAGGGGCATGAGTTAAGTTAAGTTACTAAAAGGCATATGTAGCGTAGGCTTAGGCTCTGATCTATTCGTTGTGTAGTACTGAATGCTAGTTTTTAAGTCTCATGACATCTTTTTTATCAAAGACGCACCAGCATCCATACAAGCCTGTATATAAGCCGAGGCAGCTTATTTGTGGTACAGGGCAAGTAGCAGTCATAACTGGTTGGACTGTAAAGAAAATATTTATAAAATACTTAGACTCCAGTGAGTTTGCAGTGATTGGGCAGCTTTATAGCCCTACTAGGGGTATAAATATTCTTATCCGTAATCTCTTAGCCAATACACATGTCAGGTTTATAGTAATTCTCAACGCAACCAAGGAAGATCAAAATGCGGGTGGATCTAGATGCCTGCTGGACTTTTTTCGCTATGGATTTGAAGAAGGTAGAAGCGACACCGGACGTTGCTGCTGGGTCATACGCTCTGTTATTCCTGGATATATTGACATCGAAGTCGATGTAGCTTTACTCGAAGGATTAAGGCAATCTATACATTGGCAGGAAGCAACATCAGTTGCTAGCGCCGTGGAACAGGTTAAAGCCTTTAATCTACAGGTTCCACTCCCACCTTGGGCAGTCCCTGCTATTTTCCCTCTAGAAACTACCATACCAAGTGTTTTGCCGGGGCCAAGATATGGGCATCGTATTGAGGGTAGAACAATAGCAGAGACTTGGGTCAAGATTGTTCACAGAATCAAAACAACCGGAGTAATAAGACCTACGGGTTACGATGGGAAATGGCAAGAACTAATCAATTTAATGGCAATTGTTACAGACGAACCCGAGAACTTTTATTTCCCAGAACCGAACTATTTGCCTTGTGATAGAGCCTTCATTAAAGAGTACATCTCGCAGATCATTGATGATTCTCCTTATTGTGAAGGCGTTAAATATACATATGGACAACGTCTCCGCTCGTGGTTCGGATGCGATCAGGTTGAACAGGTTATCCAAAAGTTAATTGGTGAAATAGATGCTGCGAGCGCAGTCATGTCCCTTTGGGATGTAAAAGATCACGAAACTGGTGGCAGCCCTTGTCTAAACCATATTTGGTTAAGAGTTATAGATAACGAGCTGTCAATGACAGCGGTGTTTAGGAGTAACGATATGTTTAGTGCCTGGCCTGCCAATGCTATCGGGTTACGTGCACTTCAAGCGCATGTTAGAAATTCAATAGCTAGTCGTTCTAACTACGACTTGAACCTTGGGCCTTTGATCACAATTAGCCAGAGTGCTCATATATATGATGATTGCTGGGAAAGTGCTGATAGGCTAATAAGTAATCAGTACTCCAGAATATCGAAACAGCAGAATTATACAGATCCAATAGGTAACTTTTTAATCGAAGTTGATGATGGAGAAATCATTGTTGTGCAGACAACCGTAGGAAGCGGCGAGATAGTTAAACAATATCGAGGCAAAGACCCATTGAAACTAGTAAGAGAAATTTGCTCTAGCTCTCCATCAATACAGCCAAACCATATCGGCTACTTAGGAGTAGAACTTCAGAAGGCGAAAGAGTGCATCAAGGCTGCCAAGTTATATATCCAGGATCAATGAACTTACTAAAAGAGCTTAGACCAACGTGGGACGAGTATTTCTTGATGCTAGCGAAGCTAGCAGCAACTAGATCAACGTGTTTGTCTTTTCCTGTTGGGGCAGTTGTTGTTAAAGATAAGCAAGTAGTAGCAACAGGTTATAATGGCCCTCCATCTAAATCATCTCACTGTGTAGATCAAGGTTACTGTTATCCAGGCTTGTCTAGATGCGATGCGAGTAAATCTAAACCTTCTCGTGCCATTCATGCCGAAGCAAATGCTATCGCTCAAGCTGCGAAGCATGGAATTTTAACTGATAAAGCAAAAATATACGTAACCTTGGAACCGTGCTTATACTGCCTGAAGCTAATCATCTCTGCTGGAATAGAAGAGGTCATCTACGAGACACCCTCATTTAAAAACGAAGGCTCCTATGTTAGGGAAAGTTTTGAAGAGGAAGGTTTGATCACTTTCAGACGAATTGAGATTCGGGAAGAGGTAGCTAAGAAATCTGCTACATATATTATGAATCCCATATCAATACCTGAAATGGCAAGTGGGTTTGATATAATTGGTATAGCTAATACCACCCATAGTAGTTAGAGCGCTCTTGTGGCCTTACTAAGTTACACAGTTGTAAACGAATCATAAATCCTACCGGAGGCTTCTTCGTTAATGCTGAGTGATAAGGATATAAAGGACAAAATAAGTGAAGGTTCTATTGTCATAGAACCTTATGAAGAGCAAATTTGTCTCACACCCGTAGGTTATGATTTAAGAGTGGGAAACAAAGGCTTTTCTTGGAATAGACTTGAGATCATCGCTATCGAGGAGAATGGAAGACTGACGCTCGACCCAGGTGATACAGTTGTGATTGAAACGTTAGAAGCGCTCCAGTTATCAAAAAGCATTGGTGGAACAATTCATTCTGTAGCTACTCATACTCTAAGGAGAGGACTATCTCATATATCTACCACTGTTGACCCTGGTTGGACAGGTAAGCTATTAATTTCTGTACACAACCACCTCAGTATTCCGGTCGATTTGGATTATCAAGATAGATTTTGTACTATCTGCTTATACGGTATGCTCTCAAGAGCAGAAAAAGATGTTAATAGCCCACCTGGGAGAACTGATATTTGGAATGAAATAAGAGACAGAGCTAGAGATGTTCAGAGGATGAGAGAATTGCAAGACAAGGATGAGGAGAGTAGAAGGTTAAAGCAAGAAAAAGCCGACAAGAACCGTCGAATCCTTATAATTATGGTTTTTATATTCGTGTTATTACTAGCTGGTGTATATGGATATATTTGGTTAGATCCTTCTAGTGCAAATACTTTATATATGGTAGTAGTTGCGGTAGTAGCCCTCCTTCCACAGATATTTCCTAATTTTCTAAAGTTAGGCTAAGGGAGTGTCATGACTTTGGAAGTCCCATCAGCGATGAAACTTATTTATATATCGGGCGCATTAACGGGAATTAATGCGCTGAAGGAATTACAGGTTTTTTATGAAAGTCTGGCTCATCTTTGTGAAGAACTTGGTGCGCTTGTTTATGTTCCTCATAAGGTTACTGATCCAGTAAACAATCCTGAGACTAGCCCTTCCTCAGTTTTTGAAATAGATAAGAAGCAGGTAACTCGATCAGATTTACTTATTGCTTATGTTGGCTACCCTTCTCTAGGTGTAGGTATGGAATTAGCATATGCTGAAATGAACTGCATCCCAATAATTCTTCTATATGAAAAGGGCAAAAAAATCTCAAGGTTTCCACGAGGAATCCCTACTATTGTTGCTGAGATACAATTTGTTTCATACGAGGATGCGCTAACTCAAATTCAGCTTCTTTTGAAACAATCTCTCAGTCTTTTGAAGTGACACTCCTTAAAGAGCTTGACTGAAGAATAATGGAGCTTCTTGATTTTATTATCAAGTTCATGAGGAGTATCTCACATTATTTTGCTGATCACCGGGTGCAGCGCTGCCGACTCCCCATCCCTGGGAATTTTGCGCACCAGGCTAGGTTCGAAGGGTTCGATCATGCCCTTCTTCGCCGATTGAGCAATCCAGGTATCATTTTTAATCATGACGGCAACTCCTTAGAAGCAAAGGTTAACAGATTTAAAGCGCCGGAGGGGCGAAGCATTCGGCCAATACGTTACTGACTTCTGCAAAAGCCTCCTACCGAATGCTTCGCCCGTACACAGGTTCAAAATCCCGTAGGGGCGAAGCATTCGGCCAATACATTACTGACTTCTGCAAAAGCCTCCTACCGAATGCTTCGCCCGTACACGTTGCGTTCATTAAGAGCGGTGGTTGCGGCGCAGATGGGTGACCTGATCAGCCAAATCCATCAGGGCATCGGGCATATCGGGGCCAGTGAGGATCACGTCCACATGGTTGGGGCGCTGCTTGAGAAAAGTCAGCACCTCCTCCAGGGGAATCAGATCATAGCGGATGGCGAGGCTCAGCTCGTCCAGCACCACCAGGGAATAGTTTCCTTCCAGGACGACCCGCTGGGTGTGCTGCCAGAGTTCCTGGAGGGCATCGACTTCTCCTTCCTGCGGCTGAGGCGAATTGACGCAGCGGGGGATATCGCACCGCAGCCAATCGAGATGCTGACCCATCTGTACGGGGTGATCTGGCCCCTGCTGAATGCCGCCCTTGAGGAACTGCACCACCAGGACGGGGGTGCCCTGTCCGGCGACCCGAAAAGCCTGGGCCATGACGTTGGTAAAAAAGCTGCGGTGGGGGCAGGTGAAAACCTGGATAAGCCCTTCGATCACGTGGGGAAACTGACGGTGGGTGAGGGAGTGGGACGGTTCAATGCGGGAGAGCTGGGAAACCATGTGCTTACACTCTAACAACAGGGGGCAACAGGGGGGCGATCGCCACAATTCATATCCGGCCATATCCGGTTATATCCGGCGTTTTCGGTTCCATTTCACCTGGGGGGGCAAATGACCATTTGCCCCTACCGGGGGGATGGGGTTATTGCCGTAGGTGCCACCTGATCCGTAAGTCATAGACATTGGAATGTAACAATCTACCTTTTGGTTGGCGATCGCCCCTGATGCCATCGGCAGGGTTCGGCAATAGACAAAATATAGCGTATCAATGCCGGTTTTATGCGGAATCGGACGCTATATCTGCACAGGTTTGATGATCTTTTGTAAAGCGCCTCCGACCCATCATCCCTTAAGTTCTCCTTAAAACCGCTGGCCTATCCCCCGGTACGGGATTGAATTCTAGAGGGAAGTGACGTTTGATAAGCCATGTAACGCAGGACTTGACAGCCTGCCGCTATGTGAAACTTGGAGAGAAGCTGATGAAACGACAGGTATGGGGTTGGGCGGCGATCGCCCTCATCGTTCCCCAGGTGCTACAGGGCTGTGCCAGCGAAACTACTCCGACAGCGGACGCGCCCGCTGCTGACACTGAAGAAACGGTCGCCGCTGACCCTGCCGCCGAGTCAACAGGCGAGAAGGGAACGCTGCAATTCCGAGCGAACGGCGAAGATTTTGTGCGTCAGGGCTTTGTCACCAAAGACGGTTGGGCCATTGACTTTGAGAATGTCTACGTCAGTCTGGCGGATGTCACCGCCTACCAGACCGATCCACCCTACGATCCCGATTCCGGCGAAGAGCTGACGGCCAAAGCCGAAGCCGCCGTGGGTGACCCGGTGACCGTCGATCTGGCGGAGGGCGACGAAAACGCCGAGCCGATTCTCATCAGCGAACTGGAAGCCCCCGCTGGCCAATACAACGCCCTGGGCTGGCAGATGGTGCCCGCAGCAGACGGGCCAGCCGCAGGCAACACCGTCCTTATGGTGGGTACGGCGGAAAAAGACGGTCGGGTGATCAACTTCAACATTGGCCTTGACCCGGCATATGCCTACACCTGTGGCGAATTTGTCGGCGATGAACGCAAGGGCATCCTCGCCGCTGACGACACGGCGGATGTGGAGGCCACCTTCCACTTTGACCACATCTTTGGCGATGGCGACGCGCCGCCGGACGACGACATCAACACGGGTGCCCTGGGCTTTGAGCCGCTGGCGGCCCTGGCCGAAGGCGACCAGCTCGATGTAGACATGGCTACCCTGGAGGAGCAGCTTTCTGACGAAGACTACAGTACCCTCGAAAAGACGGTGTCTGGTCTGGCCCACGTGGGCGAAGGTCACTGCGCCGAAGCTCCGGTTAGTTAACCCTGATGGATCAAGCAAGCTGACATGAAACGAACCCTCCTGATTCCCCTGCTGCTGGCGGCGGGGGTGGCGATCGCTCCCAGGGCGATCGCCCACGGTACGCAGATTGAGTACCGCACCACCCAGGCTCTGGAAATCCAGGCCAGCTACGACACGGGCAAGCCCATGGCCGATGCCCAGGTGGTGGTGTATGCCCCCGACAATCCGGCGGAACCCTGGCTGACGGGCACCACCGATGAACAGGGGCGGTTCGTGTTCACCCCCGACCCCTCTATGCCGGGGCAGTGGGATGTGCAGGTGCGGCAGGCGGGCCACGGCGACATCGTCAGCATTCCCCTGGGGGAGCCGGTGGCGGAGGCGACTGGGGCCGCAGCGGGCGAGGAGGTCGCAGCGGCAGAACCAGTGGCGATGGTAAGCGACTCCGTCTCTGGCTCGACGGCCCTCGACCCTCTGCAAAAGGCCGTGATGGCGGGGGCGGTGATCTGGGGCTTTGTTGGCACGGCCCTGTTCTTTAGCGCCAGGAAGAAGTAGGCCATGCACATCCCCGACGGCATTTTGCCCGCCCAGGTTTGTGTAGCGGGTTATGCGATCGCCGCTCCCGTGGCCTGGTATTCACTGCGCCGCATCAACAAGCTGCCCGACCCCAGCGCGGATATTCCCAAAGCCTCTTTGCTGACGGCGGCCTTCTTTGTGGCCTCCTCCATCAGCATCCCCATCCCCCCCGCCAGTATTCACCTGGTGTTCAATGGATTACTGGGAGCGGTTTTGGGCTACTACGCTTTTCCCGCGATTCTCATCGGCCTGTTCTTCCAGGCGGTGATTCTGGGGCATGGGGGGCTGACGACTTTAGGAGTCGATGCGGTGATGATGGGGGTGCCTGCCCTGATTGCCTACCAGGTGTTCAAGCTGCGTCATCCTTTGGCGCGACGGATCCGGCCCCGGCTGGCGGATGGGTTCTGCGGGTTTCTGGCGGGGGCGGTGGGCATTGCGATCGCCACCCTGATTTTCTGCAGTCTGGTGATCACCAACATTCCCTCCGGGTTCGACTCCGCCACCGAGCGCACGGCCATCTACGGTTTGTCCCTGGCCCACATTCCCCTGGCCCTGATCGAGGGGGTGTTCACCGCCATGCTGGTGCTGTTTTTGCAGCAGGTGAAGCCGGAGCTGCTGCAAGACTCTCCCCGGCGATCGCAGCGCCGTCGCGAAGAAGTGGAGAGGGTGTGAGCGTCCGGTGGCAACCTTCAAGATTGACGAATACGCCCATCTCGATTCGGTGATTCACCGCTGGGAACCCCGCTCTAAGCTGGTGGCCCTGGTGGTGCTGATTTTTGCGTTTGCCTTTGTGGAGAAGCTGGTGCTGCTGCCGGGGATGGTGGCGGTGACTGTGGCCCTGTTTGCCCTGTCGCGCCTGCCCCTGCCGTTTTTGCGATCGCGCCTGCGCTACCCTGGCCTGTTTCTGCTGGGCATTGTGCTGCTGCTGCCCTGGTTCTCCGGGAGTACGGTGCTCTGGCAGTGGGGCTGGCTCACCCTGCGGCAGGAGGGCACCCTGGCGGTGCTGCTGATTGCCTGTCGCTTTCTCTGCATTATCACAGTGGTGCTGGTGCTGCTGGGCACCATTCCCTTTCTCACCACCATCAAGGCCATGCGCGCCCTGGGGCTGCCCCCGGTGATGGCGGACATGATGCTGCTGACTTACCGCTACTTATTTGACGTCGCCAACAACCTCGCGACCATGCGTCAGGCTATGCGGCTGCGGGGCTTTGGCCAGGGGGCACGCTACCAGCAGCGGCGGCGACGGCTGTGGTTTGTGCCGGATGGTCGAGATTTGCGGCTGCTGGCATCCCTGACGGGCACCCTATTCATCCGCAGCTATGAGCAGTCGGAGCGGGTCTACAAGGCCATGCGGCTGCGGGGCTATGGGCAGCGGCAGCCCCAGTCGTTTACCGCCGCTGCGCTCCCGTCCGCCAATCCCTACTTCGAAGCGCCCTGGAATGCGATCGCCACAATCATCACCCTGCTGATTGCCGCCACCTTTTTCGTCGCCCAGCTCTGGAGCTAACCCTGGACCGTATGACCCAAACGCCGTCAACCTCATCCGCCATGACCTCCGCGCCGGATTCCCCCGATTCACGGGAGGGTGCGATCGCCATTCACGATCTCTACTTTGCCTATCCCGATACGGACGACGTTCTCAAGGGCATTAGCCTGACGGTGCAGCCAGGGGAGCGGGTGGGCATCATTGGCCCCAACGGCGCGGGCAAAACCACCCTGTTCATGGCCCTCTGCGGCATTCTGGTGCCCACCAAGGGGACAGTGAGCCTGTTTGGTAAGCCGGTGGTATCCGGAGAATTTCGCCCGGAGATCGGCCTGGTGTTTCAAAATCCCGACGACCAGCTCTTTGCCGCCTCGGTGCGGGACGACGTGGCCTTTGGGCCAGAGAACATGGGGCTGGAAGCCGCCGAGGTGGAGGCACGGGTAACGGAGGCCCTGACCCTGACGGGCATGGGTGACCGGATTGACCGACCGCCCCATCACCTGTCCGGCGGGGAGAAGCGCATGGTGGCGATCGCCGGAGTCCTGGCCATGCGTCCCCAGCTGATCATCTACGACGAACCCTCCGCCAACCTGGACATGCGAGCGCGGCGGCGGCTGATCCAGTTTTTGCAGCAGTCCCCAGAAACCATGCTGATTTCCTCCCACGACCTGGAGTTTGTGCTGGAGGTGTGCGATCGCGTCATTCTCATCAGCGAGGGACGGGCGGTGGCCAATGGCAACCCCAAAGAAATCATGGGCGACGTGGATCTGATGCTGGGCCACGGATTGGAGCGACCCCACTCCCTGGTGCCCCACACGGAACCTCATCACGAGAAGTAAACCCCGAGGCACGGAGGATATTCGCAGGTTAACTTCTCTCTCTGGGTAGTCGAAAATCCTGGGGCAAGTCTGGGATTTTGAGGAAAGATATTCACGCCTGATGTGAGTTATCTCAAATCCTTGCGTAGCGCGGGCTTCCAGCCTGCGGTGTGACGACGCCAGC
>JAYKGU010000285.1:0-29366 GCA_035285585.1 Synechococcales cyanobacterium | reverse complement strand
CGTTAATTTAGGAGGAGTCATCAATGGTATTGTCGCAGCCTACCCGCAGATGGTGAAACAGGGCTACGGACATATTGTTAACATTTCCTCTCTTGCTGGGTTAACTCCCCACCCTGGAAGCACACCTTACACAGCAGCCAAACATGCTGTCGTTGGTCTGTCTACTTCGCTGCGCATAGAAGCCGCAGGATTAGGCGTGAAAGTCAGCGTGGCCTGCCCCGGTCCTGTCATGACAGGAATATTGGATTCAACCAAGTTTATCAACATTGATCGAGACAAGGCACTCAACTCTTTTCCGGTTAAGAAAATTACTGCCCAACAGTGCGCGGTCGCTGTTCTCAAAGGGGTTCAATCTAACAAATCAATCATTGTTATTTCGCCGTTTGCCTGGAGACTATATTGGGTGTACCGCCTGATGCCTGATTTACTGATTCACCTAGCAGAACGAATGTTCGACGGTTTTCGGCAAGCTCGCCTGCAACCATGAACAGGTAAGAAGCGGTATCTACTAAGCAGCACTGGCTGCTTCTAATATTAGAAAAGAATCTGGATCAAGCTGAATCTCCAAAGCCTTGAGCATTTCATCGAGATGCTCAACTTTTGTTGCGCTAGCAATGGGCGCTGTAATGCTAGGGCGTGCGAGTATCCAGGCCAGAGAAACTTGGGCAGGCGTTGCATTGTGTATTCTCGCAACCTTATCGATCGCTTCTAATAGCGAAAAGCCCCGCTCATTCAAGTATTCTTTTACAAAATCAGCTCGCGAACTATTGGATAAATCTTCTTTTGAACGGTACTTTCCAGTCAGGAAACCGCTGGCTAAAGAGAAGTAGCTAATCACCCCAATATTGTGTGCGAGGCACACCGATTCAAGGTTTTGTTCGTAGTCGGCGCGATCGCTTAAATTGTAAAGAGGCTGGAGGCACTCGTACCGGGGATAGCCATATTTCTGGCTGACCGTCAAAGACTGGGTAAGGCGGGCGGGGCTAAAATTTGAAGCCCCAATTACCCGTACTTTTCCCTGGCGAATTAGCTCTACATAAGCCTCAAGCGTTTCTTCGACAGGCGTATCCTGGTCATCAATGTGGGACTGATAGAGATCGATATAATCAGTATTTAATCTGCCCAGAGAGGCTTCGACAGCCTGTAGAATATGCTTTTTGGAAAGACCTTTGCTGCCAGTGCCCATATCGTTGCCAACTTTAGTGGCAATAATAATCTGATCACGATTACCGCGTAGCTTCAACCATTTGCCGATGATGGCTTCGGATTCTCCCCCCTGATTACCAGGAACCCAGCGGGAGTAAAAATCAGCAGTATCAATGAAGTTGCCTCCCGCTGCGACAAAGGCATCCAGGAGATCAAAGGACGTTACTTCGTCAACGGTCCAGCCAAAAACATTGCCGCCAAAGCAGAGGCGCGACACTTCTAGCTCAGAACGCCCAAGTTTACGTTTTTCCATAGCGAATATCGGTCTCCTCTTTGTTAAGATACGAAGCGATCGTTGGGATGCGCACCCTGACCGCTTTACTGATGACCAAACAATTAGCTTGAATCAACTGAAGCACAACCCATCAGGCATTGATTTTGGTGTTTGCAGTTTTGACTATTTGACGGGCAATTTCAGTCAGCGTTGGCGCGGCAACTTTCATCACGTCTAGAACCAATTCATGCTCAACGGATTTACTGACAAGCCCTTGTGCGTAGTTAGAGTTTGAACAGATCACTACGTAAGGAATTGCCATTTGTTTGCAAAGCACTAGCTCTGCCCCAGCAGTCATACCCACCACCCGGTTTTTCTCTTCAGCATAGAGGTGCCGGGTTGCGCGGATTTCAGCATTTGTTTCAAATTGATCTGGCCCGCTGTAGATGTATAAACCTTCACCCATTGCTTTAGCTCCAACGGCCTCGATTGCCTCAATTGCGTGCTGTCGAAGCATAGGTGAGAAAGGCTCAATCATACTTGGATGAATAACTTTCGCAAGTTTGCCAAAGCTGTGGGTTGTGGCACCGAGTCCTCGTCCGTAGTCGTTGGGCACCAGGAACGTCAACTCACTAGCCAGGGGAACATTCAAGTCGAGGGATCCTACTGCATTGAAAGCGTATACAGCATCTACCCCAAGGGTGTGTAGAAGCCATATATGTGCTTCATAGCCTTTTTCGTTGACCAATACAGCCGGACTGCGATCAGGTAATTCTAACGTTGGCCCATGTCTTGGAATAACAATGACACGGGTATCTTCATAGAAACCTTCGGTGTAGAAGAGAACTTCCCCCTTTTCTCCTCCAAACTCTACCGGTACATGCTCATAGTTACGGAAGTCTTCTAAAACGTCAAAAAGCCCCTGCGCCATTCCCGTGCCGCCAATTAAAGCGATTGTTCTGGCATACTTGGTCGTCATGTTTAAAAATCCTCAAATGTTTCAATGTAGTCAAAATTAGACAAATGCTCAGCTATCTATTGTTCAAATGCTGTTACGTTGCCTGCAAAAGCTGCTGTGCGATCGCCCTGGTTCCCTCCCGATAGGTTGGATATTTAAAGTTGAACTTAAACTCATCAATTAGCTTTGAATTATCAATCATGGTGTCACCTAACACCGGCCTGGAGGTGAGCTGACCAACGTAAAGACTAAACAGCCACGAAGGTATTTTTATAGCAGGTTTTGCGCTTAGCTGTTCGACAAGCGCATTAACCACAGTTTCAAATGAGATCGGTTGGGAGTCGCACACATTGATCACTTTCCCTGAAGGTGGTTTGTCCAGACAGGCCAGGTATGCCTGGGCACAGTCTTCAACGTGAATCAGTGAAACTTTCTGAGTTCCGCAGCCAGGGATGAGGACCCGCTGACCGCTGACCATCGGATCTAAAGTTAGCTTCTTGAAGAGACCTCCGTTGCCGTAAACCATACCCAATCTCAAAATCGTCGTCGGTATCTGGCTTGCTGCTTCAAGTACAGCCCCTTCAGACTTTAACCGATAGGCTGCGATCGCGTAGGGAGCTAAGGGTGAATCTTCGGTTTTGAGGCTGGAGCAATTGCCGTATATCCAGGCACCACTGGTATAGATGAAGGCTTGACATCTGGAAGCGTGGGCGAGGATCTGTTGCGTAAAGGTGAAATCAGTTTCGGCAATATTGTGCGATGTTTTAGGAGAAATTCGCGCCGAATGTTTGAGTTGAGCAGCATGAATGACGACGTCAGCCTCTTTAACATGATCTTGCCAGGTCGATGGGTCTCGCATATCGCCGTATATCGGGCATATTTTCTGTTCATCAAGAGCCTGAACATTTGACTTTTGGCTGGTTAAACCATAAACTTTGAACCCCTTTTGAACTAAAGCTTTCGCTACCGCATGGCCGACAAAACCAGTGGCTCCCGCAACAAAACACTTCATAAGAATTAGCCTCGTCTGGACTTTGTATCCTCAACTCCTGCTGGAATTCAAATAGGTTCTTAAAACAGGTTGACACTCCCTTAATGACAGATTGGGGACTGTGGCGATCGCACCTTTACGCAACAATTCCTCAGCAGAATGGGTCGTTGTTACGCCAATAGCTTGAATTCCAGATTCAACCACAGCTTCGACACCAATTGGAGTATCTTCAAATGCAAGAATATGTTTGGGAGAAATTTCTAGCTGAGCCTGTAAGCAGTTATATATAAACGGATCGGGCTTAGGCTTTTGTACTTGTTCAACTGACAGGATGATGTTGAATAGCTGTGTCCAACCAAACTTTTGCAGGATCCATTCAGTTCTTTCACGGGTTGCCATAGTGCAAAGTCCGATGGGAACCTGGGGGGCGATCGCATTGAGCAGCTCACCAGCACCCACAACAGGCATCAGCTCAGTTTCAGAGAGGCGGGCAAATAGGGTTCGTTTCTCTCTAGCGAGGTCTTCCGCACTGACAGGAATTTGTGCTCCATATTGTGCTTTTAATTGAGCGGCAAAACCAACGCTAGTCTGTCCAGTAGATGTGTGGAGATGAGCTTCATCAGGAATGATGTTGTACTGCCTTAAAGCCATTTCCCATGTCTTGACATGTAAGGGGTGGCTATCAATTAATACCCCATCCAGGTCAAACGCAACTGCCTGATAATCGATGTTCATGTTATTTGGGTAATGCCACTATTTAGCTAACAATCAAATGTTCCTCTGTGACGAAAGCAATGCGATTGCCAATCATCTCCACGTCTTCTTTTGAGCAGGCTTGCCCTTGCTCGGATGCAAAAGCGCTTTTCATGTCTTCATGGCTGTCAAAGTACAGTTCAGCTATGCCATCAAAGAGCATGTGATTATCAGCCTCAGGAATTGTAGTTGAAATTGAATAGTGCCTTAAATTGGGTAGTTTAGCCGCTACAGATGCGTGATGGCTTAGCCACCAGTGCTTAAATTCCTCTGCTGTTTTATTCGATGGACGATTAATGAGGCATACCAATTTAATCATGATAAAACTCCCAGAAAAGCAGGCTAAATTTGAAGAACTTTGTCGAGGCAAGACCTGAGTAAATCCAGCTTCTGCTCGTGATCGGCTTCCATATAAACACGTATTCCCTTTTCGGTGGAAGCTTTTCGCACTAGAAGCCAAGTATTTTGATCCATAGAAAATTTAAGCCCGTCGCAGTCACCAATGTCTGGGGAAGGATTTAACCCAGACTCAGCCAGTGTCCGAAAAATCGTTTGCTTCAGGATATGGGCTGGCAATGGGACCATCGGGTAAGTTTTCTCATAGTAATAGCTAGACCCGAATTCAGCATGCAAATCAGAAATAGAATCATAAATTGACTGCTGATTTTTTACCATCAACTCCAGTAAAAAAAGAGCAGCTACGATTGGGTCGCGATCGCAACCATACCCCCTCATGCCGATATCTCCCACACTCCCGCCAGCAATTAGGGTTGAACCGTCCTGCAAGAAAGGTGCGATGTGTTTGAAGCCCACAGGTGCTTCGCGGTGGGGAAGCCCAAGTTTGTGAGCAACGCGGCGTACAATATGCCCTGCCGAAACTGTGGTAATCACAGCACCCCACGTCTTCCCCTTCTGATAGAGATAGAGCAAAAGTAATGCAAGAATATCGTGGGGGAAAATAAAATGTCCCTGGTGATCCATGACTCCGAGGCGATCGCCATCACCATCCAGAACGAACCCGGCTGGTACACTAAGTTCCTGGCAAAGCTGACTCAAGCCGATCCGAGAGTCTGGGCAGGTTGGATCGGGTATGTTGCCGTTGAAAAATGGATCGGTGTTAATGCCAAGTGGTTTAACAGTGCAGCCAAAGTATTGTAAGGCTTCGTAAAAAAAGCCCCCAGCCACACCGCCCAGGCCATCAATACAGAGGGTGGGATTGGTTGAACGAATGCTCTCTAAATCTATTCCTTGAGTAACTTCATCGAGGTAAGCCTGTTTCAGCGCAGTTAGATCAAGCTGTAAGATACTGCCAGGCTTTAAACTACCAGGGAATGAAGCCTGCTGTCGGCGGTTTTCAATTGCCAGCTCCAATTCCTTGGAGGGTGGTAAACCAGGGGCCACTTTTAGCTTAAGGCCATTCCAATAAAACGGATTGTGGCTTGCCGTGATAATTAATGCACCCAGGTAAGAAAACTTGCGCACGGCAAAAGTAGCTAAAGGCGTTGCAAGCAAACCAGCAAAAACGGCAACGTGCCCAGCTTCAGCGACCTTTTCTGCAACCACCTCAGCAGCCTGAGCTGAGAAAAAGCGCCCATCGTGGGCAACGAGAATCGTCCCCTTGCCAAAACGAGCATCAAGTTCAGCACTGATGGCTTGAGCAAGCCTTGCAGTGGCGGAGACACTAAAGCCCTCGTGGATAATTCCCCGCCATCCATCTGCCCCTTTCGTTAAAGTTGGAGATTTAGCGCTCATACTGTACGACTGAAAGAGTTAACACCAAACATTGCCTGACTCCTGGCAATTAAGTAGTTGAGCAAAGTTATTTTCTTGAAGCGTGTACCCCTACCGGGGGCGCTGTCATTAATTGTGCTTGAGCAATTAAATCCTTTACTTCAGAGAAGGAAGGGGGCGCTGCCTGTGCTCCCAGGGATTGGGTGGCTAAAGCACCCACCGCACATCCTATCTGGGCCGAGAGTAGTAACGGCTTGCCGAGGCTCAACGCCACTGTAAGACCTGCTACAAAGGCATCCCCCGCACCTGTGGAATCGACAACCTCAACGGCAAAACTCGGGCAGTGCTCCACAGGTTGACCGGGTTGAGCAACCCAGCACCCCTCAGCGCCAACGGTTACGATCGCGCTGAGATTCCATTCCGTCGCCAGCTTAGCTGCGGCTGATTTTGGCTCAGAAATTCCTGTCATTGATGCGCTCTCGGGCCTATTGACGACTAAGATATCGGAGGCTTTGAGTAAGGGAAACAAAATATGTTTGGATACAGATGAAACTAAACCACCGGGCGCAAAGATAACGGTTTTTGAGGCAACTCCATTTGCCAGGGTGGGAATTAGCCTGAGAGGTGGATCAAATACAACGATGACTTCACAATCGGCGATCGCTGCCGCCAGGGCTTCTGCCGAAAGGTACTCATTTGCCCCCCGCGCCACGTACAGGGCTTTGTCACCATTAGGAAGCACGGGAATAAAAACCTGCCCCGTCTGCGCTTCCCCCGTACGGGTTATGTGGGCTGTGTCGATGCCACTGGTCTGGAGGGCCTGCAAAGCAATGCGCGAGAATTCATCCGCTCCTACACAGCCCGAAAGCCTGACACAGAGATTGACGCCTTTACCCAACCTGGACATGGCGATGGCACAGTTACTTGCATGACCACCGGGCGCAATTGTCAGATTTTTAACTTCAACTGCTTCATCACGGTTGCAAAACCTATCTACTCGCCCCAAAACGTCTACATTGATAGCCCCTACAACCAGGCACGTCTTCCCGTCAGGCTGATTGCTCATACTGGAACCGCATTACCTAAGAATTCTACAATTTGTGCTTTATCCGAGCGCACGGCGCGCACCCATGCATCCAGATTCCGATCAATCTGAGGATTGGTTTCGATTACTATCCTTTCAGGCGTCCATCCCAGGGACTTCATGCCAAACTGAAAGGCTCCAACCCCGCTACCAAAGCCCAGGGGTAGATGCAGGTCTTGCACGCCATTGTTATCGTGAACTTCAACCCAGACAATTCTCTCTTTTAAGTGGGATGGATTTGCTCCACCCTGTCCAGAGCTGGCCAGATGTCCAACGTCTAGAGCCATTTTGGAACCTGGAACAGATTCTAAAAAGCGCTCAATTTCATGAAGCGAACTGAACCGCTCGTTCATGCGACCGCTGTTTTCAAGAATTAATGTCAGATCGATGTTTCTTGCCCACTCAAACAGGTTCTCCTGTGCTTGAGTCGATGGAGTTTGTGTCGTCTGATCCCCAAATATCAGCCCTACTGCGGGTACCCCAAATTCATGAACTCGCTGGATGAAGACTTCCGTTTGCTGTCTGGAAGGACTTGAATAGGCGTTTAACTTTGGGAGGGCCACACTCAGCACGTTCAGCCCTTGGTCTTGCCAAAGACCCAGAGCCTCAATAAATTCACCTTCTTCTCCGGCCCAAAAAACAACGCTTTCAATTCCCGCTTCAACAGCTACAGTAAGACCATCCTCTACTCCTAAAGTTTCAACGCAAGACTTTGTTTGAAGTGCAATTGTTGTTTGCGTACTCATTTGGCTCCCGATTCTTTTTGGGTCGATTACTTGGCGGCTGTCACAGTTTTAAATGAGGCTGCGGACTCCCACGAGCGCTCCACCAGGTGGGATCATCGAAATTTCTTCGATAACTACCCGAGGATACAAATCAACGACAAATGCAATGGCTTCGGCAACATCTTGGGGTTTTAGGGAACCTGGGCGATCGCCAGGTTTGCGGTTGCGAAAAAACGTATCTGTTTTCCCCAAAAACACAAGAGACGCATGGATCTGGCTACCTGTGAGTTCAGCGCGGAGTGAAGTCGTTAAACCCACAAGCCCATATTTTGAAGCATTATAGGCTCCCCGCTCGGGCATTCCGACTAACGAACAGTCAGACCCAACGTTGACGTATAGCCCTTGTCGCTGTTGTTTAAAGAATGGCAAGGTTTCACGAATAACCAAAAAAGGCCCCCGTAAATTGGTCTCAATTTGACAATCCCAACTTTCCCTTGAGAGTTTTTCAATGGGAGACCATTCGCCCATGCCAGCGTTGTTAATAACTGCGTGAAGATAAATAGGGGTCTCTTTTAAAATCAAACCCAAGTTAACTATCTGTGCCTCATCCCGTAAATCCATAACAATACTTTTTGTAGGCACAAGAGAGACACAGTAGTGATGGGTTTCATCTAAAAATTCTTGACTCCGAGAGACAAGAATAAGAGAGTAATTTAGCTTTGCTAAGGCAATCGCTAGTTCACGCCCCAATCCTCGACCTGCACCGGTAATCAATACAGTGCGCATGTCCCTGTTTTTGCCGTTAGTGCCTTGCATTCGCTTGAGCAACGTGAACAACGCGCTCTAGTTTTTGGCTGTCCTCGCCGCGATCAAATTCACACACTAGCTCGAGAGCGTCCTCTGTGCTCAGCTTTTCTGATAAAGGATTTTTAAAGTAATAGGATAGGGGAAGATCTCCGGCAATGCCGCGATCGACACCGGCCTGAGCAATCCTTATGAGATCGATGATGACGCCTGCAGCATTGCTGGAGTCCTGGACCTGCAGCTTGACGTCTAGCATCACCGGCATGTTAAGCCAGCCACGGCCTTCGATGACGAAGTATCCAACTTTGCGATCGCCCAGCCCTGGCAAAAAACCACCGGATGGCAAAATATTAACTCGCTCACTGCTAGCGGTCGTGCTAATTGCCTTCATTTTCGATTTCTTTTTTGCTTCGCTGCGATGCGAAAGATTTAGAAAGTCGGTGTTTCCCCCCAAATTTACCTGGTAGGAGTGGACGATTTCTAACCCTCGCTGTTCAAGAGCCTTTAGCAATGTTCGGTGAATCAGGGATGAGCCAAAATGGCTTTCGAGATCGTCGCCCAGCAGGGGCGTTTTTGCTTCCTCAAAGAGCCTAAGAATTGACTCATCATGAACCGCAGGGCTGGGCGTACAGTTGACAAAGGCTGCTCGTGCGGCAGCGGCAACTCTCGCAAAAAACCGTGTTGCCTGATCACTTCCGCTCGGTAAAAAGTTCAGCAAAACTGACGTATTTGTATCGATTACCGCAGCCGTACAATAATTAAAAAAGCTTTCAAGCTCTGCATCGTCAGATCCCACGCCGTTAGAATCTTCAGAAACAGATACCATTCCAGTTAAGCATTGAGGGACGCCGTCAAGCACAGGGGCAGGACGGACGATTGCACCTGTTGGGATATCTTCGTTGAAGACCCTTGGATAATTATTGGGTGGGCAAAAGATGGCAGAACCAAGATCTCGGCCAATTTTGCGGCTGTCTACATCAAAGGCAACACTAAACTCAATGTCTTGAATTTTGTACCCACACAGTTTAGGGAACAAGATCCCCTGATAGTTGGGCTGAAGGTCCTCAAAATCTACGTTTTGGGTGTAGTGATAAACTCCCTGAACAAGAGCTGATGCATTATTGCCCACACCCACAATACCTACTCTGATACTTTTCTGTGATTTCATATTTCTAGAAAAAATCCTCCGTGACTTATTGACGACGTTTAGCTAAGGAGATTTCCAGGAAAAAATTTACCCTCGGTTGAACGGTTGGTAGGGGCAAATGGCCCTTTGCCCCTACGTCGTCCGGCAGGATCATTCTCAAAAATCTCCTAAGTCGGGCTGATGTCTTTGGTGAAATTAGCTTATATTTAGCAACCTATTTGCGTTTCTTTTGCCTGAGCTATGTATCTTATGCTTTCTTTACGCTCAAGCAAATACTAAGTAGAACTGCATTGAAAAACGAAGTTTAGAAAACCGGGGAACGCCCCGCCGGGGCGCTCCCCGGTTTTCTAACATGAATTTAATTGTGCCGACCTACTTATCACCTCAAACTCAAGCAAAATCCTATCAAGAAGCTAAATGCCCTGCAAGTCGGATTAGTCGGACATTTTTTTAATAGGGTCAACCAATTCGGGATACGAAAAAGTTGGATTCATCAGGCCAAATTCCTTGTCAGGGCTGAAATTGGCCTTGACCCAGCCTAAAGTCTGAAAAGTCAGATGAAGAGGTTAGACCTCCTCAAAAATAGGGGAAGACGGCAAAATGAGGGTAAGGAGTAGGACTTTCAGGCCGATCAGATCGAGTCGTGAATCAATCACTCTTCAACCAGTTACTCCATTGGGTGAACGTCCTCAGCAGGGCAAACGCCTGAGCGGATCGCCCGCAGCGTCAGACCGATGTCTTGAGCGATCGCCCGAGCGAGTAGAGCAGGCCGTTGACTTTAGTTACGATAAGTTGCAGTCATTGGAGACTGATTTTTTTAGCGCTGCGTTCAGATATCATAAGAAGGACTCGGAAGTTACAGTAGTTCTCACCCCTGAAAGCCGGACAGCTTGCGAGTGTTCTGCTACACGCGGTTTTCAAGAGATGGCCCTGGTGTGTTCAGGTGGCAATCTCTGTAAGGTGGCTTATAGGATAGGGGCGTCCTTCAGTCAGGACATCACTCAGACCTCCCGGTAATTTACTTTGCGGAGGTGATCAGTATGG
Organism: Synechococcales cyanobacterium; assembly: GCA_035285585.1. Classification (GTDB taxonomy): domain Bacteria; phylum Cyanobacteriota; class Cyanobacteriia; order CAKZMO01; family CAKZMO01; genus JAYKGU01. The sequence goes on along the minus strand of JAYKGU010000285.1, from coordinate 18,709 downwards.
TTGCATCACATCGAATCTGAGCGTAAGTCTTATTGAAGTACGCTGTAAACTGACTTGAAAGCAAGATCGGTCGAGAAGGAGGCTCCTGTTTCAGTGCAGGGTGGGCCGTGGGGGTGCTGAGGGAACGGGCTGCCCAGAGCCAGGTTTGCATCATTGATTACGATACACGCTCATTTGCTTGGTCTGCTCCACTGAATTCTTTGGCTATTCAAGGGCGAGGTTGTCATGCCATTTAATGTTGCACTGCTCGATCTGGTTTCACCGTATCTCGTGCGAGGCGAAAATCTGGGTGCCAATCACGCAGCCCTCTCTGTGATTCGGGTAGCGTCCTTTGAACTGGCGGCTTCACCCTTTGGAATGGTGATTCGTGGGGTGTGTGAATTCAATGGCCGAGCGCAAATTGATGTGGCATCGGGGCGTTTGGACGTGCTGGCTGAGGTGGATGAAGCCGAGCCGCCCTTTGACCCCAACCGGCGATCGCCCGTCTTTGATCTGCGCGAAACCAGTCTGGACTTTGAGCTTTTTGTCCCCCGCACTGGCTCCAGCGTCATTGAAAGCGGGGTGAGCAGCATTTCAGACGACGCCTTCACACCCGTACGGGATGTGCTGAATGTCTGGGATACGCCGCCTCTGGATACTCCTCTTTCTGACTTTCCCTCCAGCGCCTTTGTTTTAGATCTGATTTTGAATGCTCCGTCGGTGCGCCCCCCGTTTCTGCATCCGGCCCAGATGACGGCGGCAGGGTTGCTGATTCCCGATGGGTCGGTGCAGGAGGTGGCGATTACGTTGCCGAAGCTGCGGTTTCGCTTCTCCCACGGCAACGCCCTGGGCAGTACCCTGCGGTTTGAGCTGGTGTCGGCGGGGGTGGCGGGGCTGGACGATCCGGGGGACATCGGCGTTGCGGAACTGATTGCCATGGAACCGCCCTACGCCTTTGTGGGCGGCGCGCAAGACCGCACCATTGGATTTGGCTTTCGCAAGGCGGTGTTGGATTTATCCGAGGGTGCGACGCCCCCGGCGGTGATGGAAAAGTTTGGCTTTGGCGACGATTGGGGCGGGCTTTACTTGCCGGAGGTGCGCTTCTTTATTGCGCCGGAGGGGGCGAGGGACTTTGCCTTTCAGGTGGGTGTGGAAGACCTGCTGATTGGCTTTGGGGATGATGCGGGCGTGTCGGGGGACTTTGAAGCCGCCCTGATCAACCAGGGGTCGGGAGCGGTGCAGGTTAGTGCCCGGTTCTTTGACGAGGCGGGGCAGGTGTACGGCATTGAGCGCACAGGGGAAACTCAGGCGATCGCCCACCTCCCGACCCAAACCCGCATGGTAATTGACATTGAGGGGGGGCGGGCACCCTACACCGCTAGCCTCCAGGTGAACGGCGGCAGCGCCCAGAATGGCCGCCTGTTTAACATTAATTTAGGTAGCGATGCCGCCCAGACTCTGGCGATTGCGGTGACCGATGCCACCGCCGGAACGCCCATCAGCGCCTCCCTCACCATTACCGCCCAGCGGCTGAGTCCCCAGCCGACCTTACCCACCCCCGGCGACCCACCCGCAACGGTGCTCCCCGCCACCCTGGCCACCGACCCCACTGACACCCCCCGCATCGTGATTGCTTCTCAAAACGATCGGGAAGTGCTGCTGACCACCCAGCCCGCCGATGCCACCCTGCGCTGGCAGATTGTCGGGGAACCGGGGGAAAGCTCTCCCCAGCCCAGTTTTGCGGTGGCGATCGCCCCTGGAGAAATGAAAATGGTGCGGGTGCGTCGTCCGGGGACGTCTGTGCCGCCATCGGTAGATTTTTACTTCTACTTTGATGAACCCGACGACGTTCCCCTGGCTGATGAAGACAACCGCCTGCGGCAGTATGGCCTGGGCACGGGCAATGTCTCCAGCGCCAGGGCCAGAAGCCGTCTGCGGGCCGATGGGCGCGAGGCTGGGGCACAGCCGCCGCTGCAGGCCTATGGCGCATATTTTGATCTGGCTTCCCCTCTGTCTGCCCTCACCGTGACCGGGGAAGCCAGCTATGAAGGCATTCCCGGCAAGCGAGACTACAACTACTGGCTGGCGCGGCGGCGGGCAATTACGGTTCGCGAGCTGCTGGAAGCCGCCTATCCGGGGAAAAACTTTGCGATCGCCATTGACCCTGAGCCGCCCAACCCGGCGGACTATGGAGATCTGGCCAACTGGACAACCCGCTGGCAGAGCCACGGCGCACCCAATGATCGGGAGTGGTGGAAGGCCACCGTCACCCTGCCGCCTGGGTTAAACCAACCGGAACAGCAGGCGGAGGGGGTGTTGTCCCGGCCCACCGCCCCGACGCCCGACCCCATCATTCCCGTACGGGATGAGCCGCCCTCACCTCCCAGGGCACCGGACTGGTTCCGCTCGCTCAAGCTCAAGGTGCGGATTGTGCGGGATACCCTGGTGGCCGGGGAAATCGAAGGAGAAATTGACATCCAAACCGCCACCGAGTCCCGCCTCTCGGCATCGGGGGAACTAAGTGGCAATGCGCCCCCCGACATCCGGACGCTGGAGAGCGGTTCGCCCCTCGCCCCCAGTAACCCCGCCGACGGTATTACCAAACTGCGGCTTTTGGCCCAGTCCGACAACGCCACCGGACGCATCACTACCCTGATCCAGGTGGGTGCCAATCCGGCGGATATCGATGGCCTGGTCTGCGGCGGCTGGCTACCAGGGGAAATCCCACCCGCCAATAAAGACTTCGGGCTGACGTTGCTGGGGTCGTACATTTCCTTCTGGCCACTGCTGGTCACCGTCTCCGATGGCAACCAGGGGCGGATCGAGGATGCCGTGCTCCTGGGAGGGGCGCTGGCGCTGCCGGGGGTGGTGGCGGCGCTGCCCTGGTTCCAGGTGGAGCGGGTGATCCTGTTTGGTGTTGAATATCTGCAGCGCGATCGCCAGGGTGAACTAGAAGCCTTTCTGCTGTTTGACGTGGAGGCGGATTGGTCGGTTCGCATCAGCCTGGGGGATACGGTGCTGATTGAAATTGAGCGTGACCATCCCCTGGCGGTGCGCTACAAGGCCATTGGTCTGCGGCTGGGAAATCGGGCCGACGACGGCAGCGAGCAGTTTAGCCTGCGCCCGGTGTTTGACGCCTCGCGGGGCTACACCATCGATGTGGCCCGCAACGGGTCGCTGAAGGTGGCCGAACCCTTTGATCAGATTTTGCGGGTGCTGGCGGCCCGCATCTCCCGCACTAACCCCATGACCTTTGAGGTCGATGTGGGCATGGCGGTGGATCTGGGGGTGGTCAGCGTTGAGCGGGCACGGGTCCGGGTGTATCTCGATGAACCCCGCGCCCCTGAACTGACGGCCCTGGCAGCGGGGATTGATATTCCGGGGGCGATCGCCGGTAAAGGCTATCTGGAAATTGGCGACGGGGTGATTGGCGGCCAGATCGACCTCACTATCCGCCCCGTTAACCTGCGGGTGGCGGCTGCCATTGAAATCGCCCAAATCTCCGAGGAAGACGGTGGCCCCGCCACGGGGGTCTATGTGGGCCTCAACATTATCCTCCCTGTGGGCATTCCCCTGGGGCAGTCGGGCCTGGGCATCTTCGGGTTCCGGGGCATCTTTGGTATGCACTACCAGCGAAATCCGCTGATCGGTGAGGGGACGGGGGTGCCTGCCCTGGCCTGGCTCGAAGCGGCGGCGGGGCAGCCCCATCTCCTATCCAATGGTGGCGTGCGGCTCTGGACGCCCGAAATTGACCGCTGGGCTTTTGGTCTGGGCATTCTCATCGGCACTATGGAAGGCGGGGTGATTATGAACCTCGATGGCACCTTCCTGCTGGAACTGCCGGGGCCACGCATTTTGATCGTGCTGAATGCTCGGGTGCTGGTGCCGCCCCCCTCCCTGGACGCACTGGGTGTCAGTGGTGGCATTCTCGCGGTCATCGAAATTACCCCCGAACATTTCCTGATCGGCATTCTGATTGAATACAGCATCGAGCGGCTGCTGACCCTGCGCATTCCCATCGAAGCGGTCTTTAGCTTCACCGATCCCAACAAGTGGCACATTTACCTGGGGCAGCGGGCCGACTATGGCGACCCCATTGAGGTCAACGTCCTGGATCTGGTGAAGGGGACGGGCTACCTGATGTTCAAGGGGGATGGCCTGGTTGCCTACAAACGATTGCCGGAGGTGCCCGGATTTGCCATTGGCCTTGGGGCGGGGGCGTCTCTGGTGTTTGGCGATGTGGACATTGGGCTGTACCTGCGCATTGGGGGCAGCATGGACGCGGTAATTGGCTTCGATCCGTTCCTGCTGGGGGGCGAGCTGGAAGTCAGCGGCGAACTGCGGCTGTTTATTATCTCCATCGGTGCCCATGCCAGCCTGCTGGTGCTCGTCCGGGAAACCAGTGGCGGCTCCCTGCTGACTTACATCCACGGGGAGGCGTGCGGACGGGTTGATTTCTTCTTCTTTAGCGTGGAAGGCTGCGTCACCATCGAGATTGGCGACCAAACCGAGAAACCACCCCTGCCGTCCCTGGTCACCAAGCTATCCATCAAGAGCCGATCGCCCGCCCTGGTGCAGGGAACCGGGGTCGATCGCCCCGTCGATGCCAGTTTGGGCGATGGGTTGGAAAGCGACAGCCAGCCCAACGGCAGCAGTCTGGCCGACCTGCTCACGGTGCCCATTGATGCCATTCCCATCCTCTCGATGGTGATGCCGCCCAAGGCGGATGACCTCACCTTCCTGGGCACCCCGGTGAGTGGGTCGTCGGGGCTGCCCGCCAGCGGCTATGTGCCCAGGGGAGCCGAGGAGTACCAGTATGAGCTGGAAAGCGTGGAGCTAGACCGCATCACCCCCGCCGGACCAGGGGCGATCGGAACGGTCACCCCGGCCACCTGGTGGATTTTGAATGACCCCAGCGAACCCAACCCCGTCGCCCAACTGGCCCTGCTCACCTGGGAACCCACCCCGGCCTCCAAGGCCATCGAAAAGAGCGAGGTGCTGAAGGAATCCATCAAACGACGCTGGGGCCGAGTGTGTGATCAGGCCGCCCCACCCACCGCCATTCTCTGGACGTTCCGGTTTGAGCGGCTGGGGGCCTCGGCAACGGGATGGGATCTGGAGGGCATCGCCTGGCCCGATCCGCCAGACACTAAGCGGTCAAGTCCCCCCAATACGGATCTGCGGGTGACAGAACGGTGGCGATCGGGCGATGCCCACCTGGATGCGGTGCGGGGCATTGTTCCGGCGATCGTCACCGGCGGCACAATCCAGTGCCAGCCCCCGGATGATCCTCCCCAGCCCCCGCCAGCGGACCCGGTGTTTCCGCCCTTCCCCATTGAGAACCCGGATTTGATTAATCCGGTACCGATTAATCCGGTGCCCGTTAATCCGGTGCCCATTCGCCCACTGCCCGTTAATCCAAATCCAGATTTGATTCCACCCACGCCGGTGCCCCGTCCTCCGGTGCCCATTCGGCCCGGCCTGAACCCGGTGATGCGCCCAGAAATCGGGACGGGGCGATCGCCCCAGGTTGTTATCGGCGGGCAGGGGGCAGTGAGCTTGCGGGCCACCCCCACCACCGGACAGGCCCTCGGAGCAGCCGATCCGGTGCTGGCCCAACTGACCCACCGTCCCGCTCAACAGCCCTTCCGCATTACCCAGCGGCTATACAACAAAGTGATGCAGTCGGGGGCGATCGCCCCATCTCCCGGCGGGTCGCTGCCAGAGGCCCCCCTGACCCTAGACGGAGCCATCAACCAGCTCCAGCGGTCGGGCAGCGTCAGCCGTCAGGATCTGATCCAGGCCAGCCTGCTGAACCAGGGGACATCCCAGCCCGCCACCCAGCGTCAGGCCATCCCAACCACCCAGCGGCCCACGGGGCGGCTCTGCTTTGTCCGCGTTTTGGAATCGCCCATTTTTGATGATGGTCGCCCCATTGTGTTTGGCAATAGCCAGAAGACCAAGGAGGTGGCGGTGCGGCTCGAACAGGCGGGCGTTACCCACGGCCCCCTGGATGATGTGGTGGTGCTGCACACGGGCGCTTTCAAAGAAACTAAGCTGCTGCTGCTGGTGCCCCGCGTCTTGCTTTTTGGTCGGCTGGTGGTGCGCACCCTGGATGCCGAAGGGCGAGAACTGGGACGGGTGCTGCCCAGCCCCAGCGACTGGGTGCCCGCCCAAAAGCCCCTGCCGCCCCGCTGGGCCGACTTCAATGGCCCCTGGGCTGACGACATTGCCGACATTTTGCTGTGGGCGGATACAACGGCGGCGGTGAAGGGATATTTGCCTGTTCTGGTGACCGTTGGCGGCGAGGAGGCGGGCGATCGCATCGAGATTGGCGTCTTGCCCGACCGGAAGCAGGCCAACCAGCAGCAGCGCACCCTGGCCCCGGCCTATTACCTGGCGGCCATCGAAAGCCTGCGGCAGTCCGAAATCCTGCGGCAGGAATGGGACGAAACCCAAATTACCCGCGAACGGGAGGTACTGACCTCGGTTCTGGGGCCAGCCAGCACCGAAAATGCCCTGCTCTATCCCGGTTCCCTGTATCGCCTGACCGCCCGCTGGAATGGCCACCGCAAAGGGGACGGCACCACGGGAGACGGCACCCAGGTGTTCTGGTTCCAGACGGACAATGTGCCCCCGCCCCGGCTCGATGCCTGGATGCTGATGACCCTGCCTGCCGATGGCGAACAGGGGGTATTTGGGGCGGAACCCATTCGCCTGGTGTTTAATACCCACGATGTGGATCGCCTCTATGGGGCCTATGGCAAGGAACTGCGGATTCGCCTCCAGGCTTCATCGGCGCACCATCCCACCCCCAAACCCCTGATGCCGCACCCCTTCCCCATCAACGGCTTCACCCTGGAGCCTGCTGGAGCTGCCCTGCTGTCTCCCTGGGAGGCGGCGTTAGAGGAGGTGCTGGAGGGAAGCTGTATTCCCATCGACCAAAGCCGCACCCGGCAAAGCACCGTGACGGTGCCCATTCCCCTCGATCCCTATACCGACTACATTCTGGACGTGGAAATGGTGGATGGGGGAGCCGCCGCCACCGCCACCGGGCCATCGGTGTACCGTCGCCACTTCTCAACTGGGGCCTATGGCACACTGACGGAGTTTGCGATCGCCCTGAAAGGAGTACGGGTATCCCACCGCAGCGTCCCCGTGGGCAGCATGGCCGCCATTCGCACCTTCTTTGCCGGACGCGACCCCCAGGGGGCCGAGCTGGATGAACAGTTCCGGGCCAATGGCCTGGAGGCCATGCCGACCCCCGATCGCCCCCGTGTCCTGGTGTTCTGGGAGCAGGCGGGGGGCTTGCCCCAACCCACGGCCATTCTGGTGGATGCTGACGAACCGATGTGGCGATCGCGCCCCTATCCCACCCTGATCACCGACGATACCAGCGACATTCCCACGGAGCGGTGGGTGCTCCAGGACAAGCCCTGGCTGTCGCTCCTGCCCACACCGGGGGGAGCCGCCATCATTGCCCCCAACGGCTTGATTCGCGCCCCCGGATACCAGCGATCGCTCGTGGTGCTGGCCCCCAATAGCCGGAATCAGCGGCTGCGGCTGGATTTGGTGGAACACGCCTTCCCAGAGCCGTATTTGAACCGCCCCGAGCAGCGCATCACCGTAATTGACATCACCGCCAACCGTGCCCCGTGGGAAGAGTAAGGAGGATGCCCTGATGATTATTCGCCCCCCCGTTTCGCGTCCGACCCCGCCGCCTTCTGTCCCCCGGATCATTGACCCGGAGCGGTTTCTGTTGCTGGCGGGGTTGGTAGACTGGCAAATCATTCGCCAGCGGTATCTGCAATCGCCCCGCGCCCAGCAAATCGCCAACGGTCGGGGGCTGTCCACTCGGGCAAGGCTGCTGCAGCTGCGGTGGGTGGTAGACCCCAGCCTGGGCTACCCCACCGAACCCTTTAAGGTGTGGCGCAGGCCCGCGATCCTGATGGCGGCAGAGCAGAAGGTTGACCCAACGGTCTTTGAAACGCCCTTCGGGTTTCGCGTCATTACCTGGGACGATCCGCAAATTTTTGTCCGCGCTCGGGTGCAGGTAAGCGGCAGTAACGGCGCAATCTATGCCTTTGCGGGTGCGCCCATGACCTCTGCCCTGGTGGATGCCCAATCCGTCGGCGTGGGCTTTAGAACCGTGACCTTTCGGGGGCCGGCCATCCAGTGTCTGGTGGTGACCCTGAACGTCCAGCTAGAGAGCATTTCCGCCATTGGCGTCAACAATGCCGCCAGCGACCCGTCCTGGCAGTTGGTGGAAGTAGTGGGTCTGCCAACGACCGCCGATTGGACGGGGGTGTTTGATTTGAACGCCCCCCAGGGGCCGGTGGGCAACCTGATGTCCCCCGTGGAGGCGGCCCTGGATCGGTTTCGCCGGGGTGCTCCTTTCTACGGTTGGGAGGCAGAGATGGAACCGGGCATGGCCGCCCCCCCCTGGGAACTGGCCAATCCAGCGGCGATGATCGACACCTTTCACCAGGGGCTGCTCGACCCCCTGCGGGCCATGATCCTGTCGCGCCCCCCCCAGCAGCACGTCACCTACACCCTGGAGCAAGAGATGGCGGCAGCGGGGGGAAGCAACCCCGCCCGCACTCGCTTTAGCCCGTTGCAAACCCTGATGGTGGGAGCCGCCACCGATCCGCTCACGTCGCTCATCAGCGGGTTTGGCACCGCCATCGAAGACAGCGAGGATGACATCGACCGGATCGTCCTCAGTGACAACTGGGTGTTCTTTGGCGATGACTCCCGCAGCGATTGGGACTACATGGTCACCGCCCACTATGGGCGCGGGGCAGATGGTCAATCCAATCCGGTGGAATATGCGGCGATCGCCTTTGCCCCCGGACTGGCCACCGCGCCCCCCTTCCCAACCAATCTACGGGCCGCCACCGATGGCAACCGCGTCAGCGACCAGATCGACCGTCCCTGGCGGGGCATTGTGCGGCTCACCTGGGACAAAATGCCCAATTTACTGCCGTTTCTGGTGGGCAGCTATGCCGCCGCCCGCAAGCCCCAAAATCCCCTGGGAAATGCGGTGCCCCTGATGCAGCCCCGCCCCTCGGATACGGCCTTCCAGCCCATCAGCGCCACCACCAGCCAGGCACAGGAAGCCATCGGCATTCAGGCCCTCGACGAAACCTACTCGATCGCCAGCACCCCCGTCCCCAACAGCCTGCGCTACGGGGTAGCCCACCAGAACCTCTTTGGCCTGTGGAGCCGCTGGACCACCATTGGGCACACCATCCAGGAACCCGCCGTACAGCATGCGCCGATTCTCTCGGCCCGGCTAGAGGTGACCCCGCCCGCCAGTGGGTCGGTGTGTCCGGCTACGCTGGTGGTGGATCTGGAATGGGACTGGACGGTGCGATCGCTCCAGCACATCATCCTGGTGGGCCGCCTCTATCCCCAGGCGAAACGCAACCAGCCGCCCGGCAATCTATCCGTCCCAGGGGGGCTGGCCCTGTCGCTCACCGGGGGCGCAGGGGTACCCTTTGTCATTCAGTTTGGGGGCAATGCCGCCGGGACGCCGCCCGCTAACGGCTCCCTGGCCTACCTGACCGCCGATGGTCGAAACTTTGTGGCCGTGCCGCCCACGCCCCAGGCTCCCCGCCGCTATCGGCTCACCATCTCCGGGTTGAGCCTCGACTTTGGCACCACCGGCCACATTGGCCTGGCCCTCTGGGCACGGGGACGGGAACACCGCGCCCCCCAACGGCTTGGCCCCTGGACGGTGCGCCCCTACGTGGTGTCGGCCTCCGATCCGCGCCCACCCGTGCCGTCGGTGCAGCCAGAGCACGTGCTGCTCACCAGCCTTGCCGATGCCTATGGCGAACACCAGGCCCGGCTCACCTGGAGCGCCATGTCCGGTGCCGTGGGTTACTTCATCTACACCACCACCGAAACCAAGCTGCGGAGCGATCGCGCCCTGCCCGATCCCAGCCTGGATCAAACCCTGACGGAACGGCTGGCAGCCCTGCGGAATGCCTTCGAGGCCGACCCCTCCCGGCGGTCGTTTACCCGCCTCAACAGCACCCCGCTGACGACCACCGAAACGGCCATTACAATTCCCCGTGGCTCCAAGGAAATCCATCTCTACCTGGTGCTGGGGGTCAGCGCGGGCCAAGTCGAATCCCCCTGGCCCGACCTGAGCGACCCGGAGCGGCGAAATCGCTTTGCGGCCTATGCGGCTCCCCAAATTGCCGTCCCCTCGCCCCCCACCCTGGAAGTGCGGCGGGTAGCTGAGGAAAGTCTCTCGCCCCCGGTATTTGAAGCGGCCCTCCGCATCCAGAGCCGACCAGGGGCAACCGTAACCCGCATCGATTTGCATCGGGTCCGGGTGCCAGAGGCATCCCTCAGCCTCGACACCATGGGGCCTGCCATCGCCAGCATTACCGGCTCCGTGGCTCCCTGGACGGTGACAGCCACACCAGGGAGTGAGCCGGGGGTCGCCCAACCCCTGGGCACGTTGACCGGACGCGATCGCCCCACCGGATCCTGGGAGCGGGTCTTTTACCGGGCCGTGGCCTGGTCGGGGGATGACCTGGCGCGGGGGCTGTATGGGGGGCGATCGCAGCCCAGTCCTGCCCAGTCCGTCGTCATTCCGCCTGCCACACCGCCTGATTTGTCGGCCCTCACCTATGAACTGGGTGCCATCGCCACCGAGGTCGTGATCACGGCAACCAGCACCGCGCCTGTGGCCGAAACGCCCCTGGGCCATCACTGGATTAAGGTGGACGTGCGGGCACGGCGGGCCGATCAGAGCTACAGCCAGGTGTTCCAATACCCGGCACTCACGGCGGGCACCCTGGCGGAGAACGCCCTGGCAGCGGTGGCGACCAGCCCGCCACCACCGGGAGAAAATGGGGTGTGGCGATCGCCCATCCCCAACTCCACCGCCAGCCGCTACCGCATCCTGATCCGGCGCGAGGCGTTGACCGATGCCCTGACTGTTACCCTGCAGCTCATCGACCCCCTGGGCCGCGTCAGTGAGCAAACCCTCACGGTTCCCGCTGGCTTCCTCCTCCCCGCCCCCGAAATTCGGTCACCCCAGGTGACCCCCGTTCCCGGCAAGGGCTTCCTCTTTAGGTTCCAGGCCCCCGTGCCCTTTGAGGTGACGCCCCTTGGCCCTTACCTGCTGTGGGTGGGCTTCCAGGCCAGCCCGGTGATCATTGTTCGCCCTCCCAGTCCTGACAGTTTCCGCCTGCCGCCCGGTCGGGATCCGGCGGTGGGCGTCACCGTGCCCCTCAACAAAATCCGCCGTTTTCGCACCGTGGATGACCTGTTTAATGTCCCCGACCCCATCCCCGTGCAGCGCGATCGCAGCGTGCGGGGGGTCACGGAAATCCTCATCGCCTTGAAGGGCAAGGGAGGGCGCTTGACCGTTGAACTCGAATCCCCCGATGGACGCACGGCCCGACATGGGCGGAGGTTGCAATAGCGTATGGTTGACATCATTCCCCCCCAAACCGTTCTCACCCCCACGGATGCCGCCAACGAGCTGCAGTCCGAGGGCCTCGATGCCCTGGGGCTGACGGTGCCCACCCTCAGCCCCGCCTGGGCCACGGCAACCCCCAGCGCCGGAAACTACGATGCCGCAAACCTCTCCCTGACTGTCACAGGAGTCCGGGCACCCTTCCGGGGCATCCTCACCTTCGACAGCACCCCTACCCGCTGGAGTGGGGTGGCCGGGACGCCCCTGACCGGCCCCATCGCAGTGCTGCAACTCCACCCGGAGGCTGCCCAACGGCTGGAAACCCTGGTGGCGGCTCGCTTTGGCACCCCCCAAATTCGCCCGGTGCCGGTGGCGATGGTGATGCGCGACTTTACCCCCCCCGCCCCCTTACCCGTGCCCAACTGGTATCTGGCGGGGGAGAACCTGGGACTGGGTGGCTCGGTGGAGATTTCCTTCCACGATCGCCGGGGGCTGGTGGTGGATGCGATCGCCGTTGCCCATCTGTTCCGGGATCTCATCGGCTGGCGACCCGCCCTGGAAATGAGCCAGGATGCCGCCGCCACCCAGGACGGAGCAGGAGGATTGAACGGCATTGCCGCCCTGGCGACGGGCATTCGGTGCCACGTGATCGACCCCCACGGCTGGGGCTATGCCCCCACGCGGGACGTGGCCCGACTGAAGGTGCTCAATAGTGAGAATGCCGAGGTATCCACAGTTGCCGATGGAGGGCTGGTGGATCTGGCGGCGGGCCAGCGACTGGGGCGATCGCCCGCCGATGATGCCGCTGAAGATGCCGTAGAAAATCCGGTCGGCACCGTCCGCCCGCTGCGGTGGGGGTGGGCCACCTTCGGGACGCTAGGACGCACGGCCCTGACGCCACCGTCCTTACCCGGCGGCTCGACCATCACCCGGCAGTTTTTCCGGATGATGGCGGTGGATCTGGACTGGCATCTCCTGGGGAACCGCAGCGCCAGCCCCCTGGCGGGAATTCCGGGGGACGACGACACCATCCCCGACTTTCTCCTCCCCAAGGTTCGTCCGGCGGTGCCCACCTTCGACTATCTGGCAGACGGCATGGATGTGCTGGGGGCAACGGCAGAAATCGCCTCAGGCTTTCCCCCCGGTGGCGGGGCCGGGGCCTTTGCGATCGCCGTTTCTCCGGTCATCGTGCCCGCCCTCGCCGTTCCCCCTGGCATTGGCGGCACCGGCCACTGGCCCACCTTTCCCCCGCCCAACCCCATGATCGCCCTGACCATGGGCACCGACCCCCGCACCGCCCTCACCGGACGCTGGCGGGATGGGGCCGATGGCGCGGGGGCTGACCGGGATGCCATTCTGACCCTGCCTGCCGATACCGTTCCTGCTGGCACCCACGTACGCATCTATCCCCGGCGCTTTGTGGAAATTCAGGCCATTGGCGAGCAGCCCTCCTTTGTGCGCGGCGATGGCGGCGCGGCGATCGCCACTTCCGGCAACCCCGTCCGCATCTTACTGGTGAATCCCTTTGCCCTGTCGGGAGCCGAACCCAGGCCCAATCCCGCCCGGCTGGAGGTGGATATCGTCCTCACCAGCCGCACAGGTCAGCGCCAGATCTTCTCCGTGGTGGCGATCGCCCTGGAGACCTCCCCGGAAACCTGGGATGTCCCCTTAACGGTGTTTGGCGGACAGGCCCTACTCGCTACCCCCGCCCTTGCGGCCCTATTCGCCGCCTTCAGCACCCAGGCGATCGCCCCCTCCTCCGTGTTTGGCCTGCCCCGTACCCTCGTCCCGCCCCCCGGCGACCCTTCGGGGATCGCGGATCTGGTGCGCCGACTGGCCAGCGAAGACCAGCCCCGGCAGGGGCCACGGCTGCCCACCCAGGCTCGGTTTGAAACCATTCTGGCGTTGGGCACCTCGGCGTCTCCGTCATCCCAGCTCAGTTGGAACGCGGTCTTGACCGGGGCGCGGTGGGACTGGGAAAGCCGCTCGGCCCGTCCTGAATTGGGGAATCCTGGCAATCCCGCTGGGCCAGACGTCCACGCCACGGGCATTCGCTGCGATGGCCAGCTCGCCTATGACCTCGCCCTCCACGGCCTGAAGCGGGCGCAGGCGATTGTTCCCGTCAGCGCCAGCTCACCGGGATGGGTGGTGACCACCGGGGGCGAAAACTGGAACGAACCCGCCCTTGACGCCAGCGGCACCGTGTCGGCGGCCATGCTGGAAACTATTGCCCCCTTCTGCGACACCCCCGAACTGGGGCTGATTCCCGGCGACCCCAGCCCCGGCGATTCTGTCCAGAACACGGTGGACGCGATCGCCGCCGCCCTGAATGTCCCCTCTCCCACCCTCACTGTGGGCAACGAAGCGCAGATCCGCCCCCGCGTTCAGCGGGAACGGGTGACTGCCAAGTATGGGCAGCGGGACGCCCTTTGGGCACTGCGACGGGCCATTGGGCAGGCGCGGGAAATGATTTACATTGAAAGTCCGGCCTTTGCCCGCACTGCCTACCCGGATGGCACTCCCACCGCTGCCGAAATTGATCTGGTGGAGGTGATCCGCCAGCAGATGGCGGACAATCCCCGCTTAAAAGTAATCATCTGCGTCCCCCGGGAGCCTGATTTCGCCGCAGAGAAAGCCAACTGGGTCAGGGCCGCCTTGAAGCACCGGAAAGAAGCCATTGAGCACCTCACTGGGCAGGATCGTCAGCGGGTCGCCGCCTTCCACCCCATCGGCTTTCCAGGACGCTCCGCCGTCATCCGCTCCACCACCGTGATTGTAGATGATGTGTGGTGTCTGGTGGGCACCAGCCACCTGCGGCGGCGGGGCCTGACCTTTGATGGGGGCGTGGATATAGTGAGCCTGGATCGGGCGATCGCCCGTGGCTACTCCAGCCGCATCGCCCAGTTTCGCCAGACCCTCATGGCGGCAAAGCTGGGGGTGGAGGTACCCAGTTCTCCCGAAACAGCTTCCCCTCTGTGGATTCGCCTCTTTCAACCCGAATCTGCCTTTGACGCGATCGCCGACCTCCTGCAACAAGGGGGATTGGGGCGCTGTCGCCCGGTCTGGGAAGGCCCTACGGATACCAGCGTGATGGAGCAATCGCTGGCGATCGCCGACCCCAATGGCGTGGACGCGGATGAAAGCACATTGCTCAGCCTATTCCTCCCCTTGCTTCTGGAGGACTAAGGAGATTTCCAGGAAAAAATTTATGGCGTTACGCTTTCGCGTTAGGACATTCAAGAGGTGTGGAACCCCCGCAGCGCGAGGGTTCCACACTCAAACCTCAGCCCGTAGGGCTATACCTTCGGTTAAACGATTGGTAAGGGCAAATGGCCATTTGCCCTTACGCTGTCTGGTAGGATCACTTGCCAACATCTCCTAAGTAGGTCGGCACAATCAAATTCAGGTTAGAAAACTGGGGGATCTCTCCCGGTTTTCTAACCTTCGTTTTTCAATACAGTTCTACTTATTTAGGTTTGGTAAAAAGTGGAAACGGACTATTATAGAGGTTTATATTTGCTTCTGTGACCGTATCCTACTATGGTAACGTCTGACCTATCTCCACTCAAAACAGTTAAAGCAGGGCTGTCATTCCGCACTGTTGACGAGATCAAAAAGTTGCTCCAGTTACTTCCTGTTGGGCAAAAGTCCATTCGGAAAGCTGATCTGATTGATGCAGTGGCGAACTACCTGCTGGGGCCAGAGCTGAAAACGCTGTGGGATGGGTTGGATGAGCTGCAACAGGCAGCGATCGCCGAGGCGGTTCACACCACGCAGGGCTACTACGAGCAAGAGCAATTTCGGGCAAAGTATGGCGACTTGCCTACCTGGAACCGGCGAAATTACTACTCTACCTACAACCAGCCTGCTGCCAAGCTGGATCTATTTTTCTATCCTCTGAGTAATTATGGCGCTCCCACCCTCATGCCGGAGGATCTGCGGCTCAAGCTGAAGGTCTTTGTGGCTCCACCAAAGCTGCTGGCCCTGCACAGTCACAAACAGTTGCCGCCGAGCTTTGAGGTCAAACTTCGCCATTTTGACTACGAACAGCGCAAAACCGTCAAAACAACCGAAGCGGTGCCGATTGTTTGCGCCCTGAGGGAGCAGGCGGCCCAGCAGGATCTGTTGGCTGTCCTGCGGCTGATTCAAATGGGTCAGGTGAGCGTGAGCGACAAAACCTATATGCCCAGCAAAGCTACTTTGAGTGCGATCGCCCCCATCCTCCAGGGGGGAGACTACTACAGTGAGGCGGATGAACCTGGCGATAGCTATCACGATCCCATCGGCATCATTAAGCCCTTTGCCTGGGTGATGCTTGTCCAGGCGGGGGGGCTTGCCAGCCTGGATGGGAAGAAGCTGCAGCTTACGAAAGCAGGGCAAAAAGCAGTGGGGGCTGCCCCGGCCAAAACCCTGAAAGCCATCTGGAAGAAATGGCTGAAAACGACGCTGCTCGATGAACTGCGGCGGGTGGAAGCGATTAAAGGGCAAACCGGCAAAGCCAAGCGGAGCCTCACAGCGGTGAGCGGACGGCGATCGCAGATCGTGGATGCGCTGCGTCTGTGTCCCACCGGAGAATGGGTTGAGTTTGATGAGCTAAAGCGATTTATGATTGCCAGCCATCAAATCTTTGAAGTGAGCCGTTCCCCCAGTACCCTTTATATCAATGAACCCGGCTACGGCTATCTGTATGAGGCGGGCGATGCCTGGGGAATTTTGCAGGATAGCTACATGCGGTGTTTCCTGTTTGAATATGCGGCAACGCTGGGGCTGGTGGACATCGCCTATATTCCGCCCTACAAGGCTCCCCGCGATAGCTACAGTGATTTTTGGGGTACTGACGACCTCTCATTTCTCAGCCGCTATGATGGCCTGTTCGCCATACGGCTGACGCCACTGGGTGGATTTTGCCTGGATTTGACCGACGCCTACACGTCTGCCCCAGTGGTGACCGAAAGCACCCTGCGGGTTCTGCCCAATCTGGATATCGTTATGGCAGGCACACCGCTAACGCCAGCGGAAACCCTGATGATGAATACCTTTAGTCAGCAAACCGCCGATGCCGTCTGGAAGCTGGATCAGGAGACAATGCTCAAGGCGATCGCCGCAGGCCACTCCCCAGACGAATTCTATGACTTTCTCACCCAGGCCAGCGCGGGCAACTTACCCAAAACGGTCGAGCAGTTTTTTGATGATTGCCGCCGTCGGGGTGAAAGCTTGCAGGATCTGGGGTTGGCGCGACTGATCAAATGTGCCGATGCCCCCCTCGCCGCCCAAATTGCCCACGATTCCCGTACCCGCAAGTATTGCTATCTGGCGGGCGACTGCTACCTGGTGGTACCCATCGATCAGGAAACCCGCTTCCGCAACGCACTGCGTAAACTGGGCTATAGCCTACCGCTGGCCAACGGTTAAGCAAGAGGAAGAGGATTCATGACCTATGCCCCCGACAATGCCCTGATTATCCAGAGCGATCGCACCGTTCTGCTGGACGTTCATGCTCCCACAGCCACGGCGGCCCAGGCGGCGATCGCCCCCTTTGCTGAGCTGGTTAAAAGCCCTGAGCATATCCACACCTACCGCCTCAGCCCCCTGAGCATCTGGAATGCCCGTGCGGCAGGGATGACCGTGGCGGCCATGGTGAGTGCCCTCAAAGACCATGCCAAATACCCCATGCCGGAGTCGGTGGCCCAGGAGCTGGAAGCCCTCGGTCAGCGCTACGGACTCACCACCCTCAAACCGGGAGCCGAACTGGCCAATCTGCATGATGTTGCCCCTGGGAAGCCGCTGCCGGAGCTGGTGCTCCAGGTCGCCGATCAGCCTCTGGCGGAGCTGCTCCAGCGGCATGAGCAGGTGGGGCCGCTGCTGGGAGAACGGCTATCCCCCACTGCCTTCAGTGTTTCCCTGGGCGATCGCGGCGTCCTGAAGCAGGCTTTGCTCTCGGCGGGCTATCCGGCTGAAGACCTGGCGGGCTATTTATCTGGGGATACTTTGCCCCTCGACTTGCTGATGACCACTCGCACTGGCGTTCCCTTTCACCTGCGGCCCTACCAGAAAACAGCGGCGGATTTGTTCTACCAGGCTGGACGGGCCAGCGGCGGCAGCGGGGTCATTGTTTTACCCTGTGGTGCGGGCAAAACCATGGTGGGCATGGCGGCCATGGCGGCGATTCAGGAGAAAACGCTGATCCTCACCAGTAGCCTTACCTCCGTGCGCCAGTGGCAGCGGGAACTGCTGGATAAAACGACTTTGAAAGAGGAGCAAATTGCCGAATACAGCGGCGAGCAGAAAGCCACTGGCCCCGTCACCCTGGCTACCTACCAAATCCTCACCTACCGCTCCAGTCAGGATGAGGATTTCCTGCACCTGGGGCTATTTGATCAGCAGTCCTGGGGGCTGATTATCTACGATGAAGTACATCTGCTGCCTGCCCCCATTTTTCGCATTACGGCCCAGCTACAGGCCCGCCGCCGCCTGGGTCTCACGGCTACTTTGATTCGTGAAGATGGTCGCGAAGGGGACGTATTTACCCTCATTGGCCCAAAGCGCTATGACGTCCCCTGGCGGGAGTTGGAGGGCGAAGGCTTTATTGCCACTGCGGACTGTACCGAAATTCGCGTACCGCTGGCAGACAACCGGCAGATGGAATATGCGATCGCCCCCCGTCGCTATCAATTCCGCATCGCAGCCGAAAACCCAAGCAAGCTGGCGGTGGTGCAAGCCCTGCTTGAGCAAGAAGCGGGACATCGTGTGTTGATTATCGGCGAATATCTGGATCAGCTCAAAGCGATCGCCCGGAAAGTGGATTTTCCCATCATTACCGGCAAGACCAGCCAGAAGGAGCGCGATCGCTACTATGCGGCTTTCCGCAGCGGTGAGCTTACAGGACTCATCCTCTCGCGGGTCGGTAATTTTGCCCTGGACTTGCCGGATGCAGATACGATGATTCAGGTTTCGGGCAAGTACGGTTCCCGCCAGGAAGAAGCCCAGCGGCTGGGGCGTATCCTGCGACCCAAGGCAGATGGCCGCAGCGCCCAGTTCTATAGCCTGGTTTCGCTGCGAACCTGTGAGGAAGAGTTTGCCCAGCATCGTCAGCTCTTTTTGACCGAACAGGGATATCGGTACCACATTCAAATATGGGACGAACCACCTTTCTGCTAAGTAGGCTGATTGACTGACAAAAGTTTGTGGCCCTCACCCCCAACCCCTCTCCCAGAGGGCGAGGGGAGCCGAACCAATGCTCTTGTTCCCTCTCCCTTCGGGAGAGGGCTAGGGTGAGGGCTTCTGGGCAGC
>JAYKGU010000284.1:0-31780 GCA_035285585.1 Synechococcales cyanobacterium | reverse complement strand
GCTGCCCAGAAGCCCTCACCCTAGCCCTCTCCCGAAGGGAGAGGGAACAAGAGCATTGGTTCGGCTCCCCTCGCCCTCTGGGAGAGGGGTTGGGGGTGAGGGCCACAAACTTTTGTCAGTCAATCAGGTCATGCCCTTGGGCCATACAGCACCCTACAGAGTATGGCGTTACGCTTTCGCGTTAAGACATTCAAGAGGTGTGGAACCCCCCGCGACGCGGGGTTCCACAATCAAACCTTAGCCCGTAGGGCTATACACCGGGAACGAGGCCGGTGAATTAGTGTTCATCCGTCCTGCACCTTTCCAGCCACTGGGTGATTTCCCAAAGGGTGTGGGCGATCGCCTCACGGGACTCATAGGCGTGTCCCTCCACCGGCAGCTCCACCCAGCGCACGGTGCCCCCCAGCCCCCGCAGCGCTTCATACAGCCGCTCACTTTGAATAGGGTAGGTGCCCGCATTGTCGTCTTCAGCGCCATGAATCAGCAGCAGTGGCTCGTCGATGCTGGCCGCCGCCGCAAAGGGAGACATGCGCAGGTAGGTGGCCTGGGCCTCCCAAAAATTGCGGCGTTCTCCCTGAAAGCCAAAGGGCGTCAGGGTACGGTTATAGGCACCATTCAGGGCAATGCCTGCACAAAACAGATCACTGTGGGCCAGCAGATTGGCGGTTGTAAACGCGCCATACGACTCCCCGCCCACCGCAATTTGCTGGGGATGGCTGATGCCGCTTTCCGTGAGATAGGCGATCGCCGCTTCCGCACTTAAGACCAGTTGCTCAATATAGGTGTCGTTGGGTTCCGCACCTCCCTCGCCAATGATGGGGATGCTGGGGGCGTTCAAAATGGCGTACCCCTGGGTGAGCAAAAACAGGGGAGACAGTCCGTAGGGCCGCCGGAAGAGATGGTCGGACTGCACCACCTGGCTGGCGGTCGTGGCGCTTTTGAACTCGTCTGGATAAACCCACAGCAGCGTTGGTAGCGGCCCATCCCGCTCAACGTCATACCCCGGTGGCAAATAGAGCACCGCCGAAAGCTGCACCCCATCAGCCCGCTCGTAGCGCACTACCTGGCGCTTGGCTCCGGCGTACCAGGGGAGGTAATCCACCCCCTGGGTGAGAGGGGTTATGCGGGCAGCCGCCGGGTCGTGCAGGAAGAGATTGGGCGGCTCCTCACGGGACTGGCGGGAGGTGATGAACTGGGGGGCGACGGGGTTTAAAAGGGCAATCAGCCGCTCGTAGTACGGCGCTTGCGCCTGCCAGAGGCGGGTTTTCTCCCCAGTTTCCAGGTTCCAGCGGTCCAAAAATGGGAATACCCCTGCGGGCGACGCCCCCCGACCGTTGAGAAAAATGCTGACGCCATCTTCTGCAAACAGGAGCGTCTGCCAGCCGTAGGCCCCCGGTGCCGTGATGGGTTCGCCCGGATCGCCATAGGCATCCTGCCAGTCCCGCTCGTCAAGCAGACGGGGGGAGGTTTCGGGCTGGCTGGGATTGATCTGCCAGGTGCGGATCTGGTAGCGGTCTTCCCACACCTCGGAGGCCAGGGCCAGGGTTTCATGGCCCCAGGTAAAAGCGCTAAACCGATACTCCGTTTGCCAGAGCCGCTGGGGCTGCTCCGTGAATGGGGCGTCGATCTGGTAAAGGACATCCCTGACTTCCGCCTGCTGACGGGCATCTCCCCCATCCAGGGCCTCCACCCAGTAGAGCGTCGCCGGGCGATCGCCCCGCCAGGACATCCATCGCCGCCCCGGACGCACCGACCCCGCCGCCAGGGGCACCGCATCGGCCAGGGGCAGTTGGGCCGCCTCATAGACCGATTCACCCTGGAGATTGATCACCTCCATGCGCCGGGGGAACAGCCCGACGGGCACCCGATAGGAGAAGGGCCGCTGGATGGTTTCCAGCAAAATCCACTGGCCATCGGGGGAGGGGGTGGCTTCATCGATCAGCAGTGATGGACCCAGGGGGTGGCGATCGCCCTCCAGGGAAATGTGCTCTAAAACTGAGGTCAGGTAATACTCAAACAGTGCGACATCGTGTTCGGTCTCCAGCAGATTAGTAAAGGTGCGGGCGGGGGCTTCTCGACCGACGTTTTCCTCAATGCGGGGGCCGGGGGGCACCAGGGGCGCAGTGGGAGGCGGCACGGGGGGCTGGGGCACCACCTTGCAAATCAGTCCCCGATCGGCGGGCAGCCAGTCGCAGGGCGCTCCGTAGGTGGCATTGAGAATGGGGGGCGTGAGCTGCCGGAGACGCTGGGTTTCCAGCTCTAGAATCCAGAGTTCCAGCCCATCGGGGCGGGTCAGCGTAAAGGCCAGGTAGCGGCTGTCGAAGGACCAGTCGAGGTGGCGAATTCTGGCGTTTTCAGGCAGGTCTACCCGTTTCGGGACGGAATCCCCCACCCGCTGCATGGTGAGGCCGCTGTAGGCGTAGGCATGGGTGCGATCGCGCGTCAGCGGGTTGAGCTGAATTCCGGCAACGCCCACCTTCGGCTCCATCAATTCGGCAATGGGGGGCAGGGGCGGATGCTCCCCATGCACCAGCCAGCGGTGGTCGGGGGAAAGTATGGGAGACGGCGGGAAGGGCACATCGAGCTGCTGCGGAATGGGGGGCGGTGGGGTCTGCCACATCGTTTGAGTTTGACCGGGGGTTGAAACCATTCCCCATACGGTGCAGGACAACAGGAAGGGTGTCAAGGAATGGGAGAGAAAACGCTGCGGCTTTGACCACTGAAACATGCTAGAGAAGTTAAACAAAATTGTTTTCTTGGAGGTATGCGACCCACCGGAGTACGCACCCTCCACAGGATTTAACTCATTGGGCTTGAGCAGTTACCCACCGGCTAAGACTAACGATCGGGTACTCCGTCGCTCAACAATAACAGCCCAATCCCTGTTATGCCCCAAATCCTCTTGGTAAGGCTTAATTTTTACATTCCGGAAACGCCAGCGCTTCATTTGTGGTTTTCTGGCGTGCTAATTTAGGGAAACTCTACAGTTTTACGCATATCGCGACAGAATTTCCCATACCAGTTAAGAAAAACCACAGTTAGTCTGGATTGCGGCTGATTGGGCACTGGATTGGCTGCCGCTATCGTTACGTCAACAGGGGGGCGTCATGGTCAAGACATCCGAGAAACCGCTGCTTGCAGCACTGCAGGGTGGCACCCAAGAGCGGGCGATCCGGCACCGCTCAGGTCAAATTTTTTCGGATATTACTGCCGGATTGACGACCGGTGTGATTTCCGTATTTTCGGCCATTTCCCTGGCAGTAATGGTGTTTTCAGGAGATTTGGATAGCTTCATCTCCCTGGGGCTGGGCATCACCCTGCTCAGTAACCTGATCATTCGGGCGGTGGTTGCCCTGAGAAGCTCCTTTGCTGGGGCAATTTCCAACCCCCAACCCGAGCAAATGGTGATCCTGGCGCTGATGGCGGCCTCAATCAGCCAGCACCTGCCCGCCAGCGCATCCCCTGATACCCTGCTGGCCACCGTAATTGTGGCGATCGCCCTTTCTTCCCTGCTCACCGGCCTCCTGCTCGTTCTGCTTGGCGCTTTTCAAGTCGGGAACCTGGTGCGCTATGTGCCCTATCCCATTGTGGGCGGCTTCCTCGCTGGCATTGGGCTGCTGTTGGTGGAGGGCGCTATCAAGTTTTTACTGCAAGAGCCGGTGAGCTGGATGCTGCTGGGCAAGGTTTTGCAGCCCGATCGCCTCCTGTACTGGCTGCCCTCCCTGATTTACGCGGTGCTGCTGCTGGTGGCCTCGCGGCGGCTGCGCCATCCCCTCACGGTGCCACTGAGCTTTGTCGGGGCGATCGCCCTGTTCTACGGCATCCTGGCCCTCACGCAAACGTCCATGGCCCAGGCCACCGCCCAGGGCTGGCTGCTGGGGCCGTTTCCCCAGGGAAATCTCTGGCACCCCATGCCGCTGTCCAGCCTGTCCAGGATTCACTGGCCGGCGATCGCCATGGAGATTGGGAGCATGGCCAGCCTGGTGTTGCTGACTACCCTGTCCCTGTTGCTCAATGCCGTGGGCCTGGAGGTGCTCACAGAAAAAGATATTAACCTCAAGCAAGAGCTGCGGTCGGTGGGGCTGGCCAACCTCCTCTCCGGTGCGGTCGGGGGCGTAGCGGGCAGCCATTCCTTGCGTAGCTCTATCCTGGCCTACCGTATGAATGGCCGGGGGCGTCTGGTGGGGCTGGCGGCGGCGGCGGTGTTTGGGGTGGTGCTGCTGATGGGCGGCTCGTTTCTCTCCATCTTTCCCCGCCCAGTTCTGGGGGGGCTGTTGATGTACCTGGGGCTGGCGCTGCTGGTGGAGTGGGGCTACGAAGCCTACTTCAAGCTGCCCAGGGATGAGTATGTGATTGTCTGTCTGATTCTGGCGATCGTGGGGTTGGCCGGACTGCTGCAGGGCATTGGCATTGGGCTGGTGGCGGCGGTGTTCATCTTCGTCTTTCGCTACAGCCGGGTGGATGCAACCCGGCGGGTGCTGTCGGGCATTACCCACCAGAGCAACGTGGCGCGATCGCCCGCCCAGATGCAGGTGTTGTCAGAACAGGGCGACCAGATTTTCATTCTGGAACTGCAGGGCTTTCTCTTCTTTGGCACCGCCAATAACCTGCTCAACCGGGTGCGGCAGCGGTTAGAGAACGACGAGCAGCCCCGGCTCCGCTTCATCATCTTCGACTGGCGACTGGTGAGCGGGGCCGATGCCTCCACCCTGCTGAGTCTGGGTAAAATTCGCCAGCTTGTGGCTCCCCAGGGGGTTCAAATTTTGTTGACGGCGGTGCGCCCCGAACTCCGCCAGACGCTCCAGCAGGGGAGTTGGATGGGCAATGCCCAGGCCGCTATCCACTGGTTTCCTGACCTTGACCGGGGGTTGGAATGGTGCGAAAACCAGATTCTGGCCGCCGCCACTGCGCCGTTTGAGGAAGAGAGCACCCATCTGCTGTTTCTTGACCTGTTTCCCGACCCGCTGGATGCCCAGCAGTTCATCAGTTATCTAAAGCCCGTGGCGATCGCCCCAGGGGAAACCCTCTTTCACCAGGGCGAGCCTGCCGACGGCATCTACATCCTCACCCACGGCCAGGTGAGCGTTTTGGTGAACCTGCCCGATGGACGCACCAAGCGGTTGCGGGCCTTGGGATCTGGTTCCATCGTCGGGGAAATGGGCGTGTACACCCAACGCTCACGCTCAGCCTCGGTGGTGGCCGATCAGCCGTCCCACCTCTACTTCCTGTCCCAGCAGTCGCTTACCCGCATTGAGGCGGAGGCTCCGGCGATCGCCACCCGGCTGCACAAGTTCATCATCAGTTCCCTTTCAGACCGCCTCGATAGTTTCAAACACGAAACCACGCTGCTGGTGAAGCCCAGACGACGGGTGCGATCGGCCCTTGAAGAGTTGGACGTATCGGAAACCTTTGATCTGCTCGGAACAGATCCGCTTGAAACAGATCCATTTGAAACACCCAAAACCCCCTCTTCGGCTGAAACCAACCAAACCTCCGAATCTCACTGCTTTGAAACCAGCAAAGCCTCCAGACCTGAGGATGGCATTGGGCTGGAGGAGCCTTCCACCGCCGAGCAACGGTTCCTTGATCTGTGTCGACAATGCCTGACCACCTATGTCGGCCCCATTGCCGATTTGATGGTGCAGGACGCGATCGCCAAACACCCCCAGGCTTCCCCAGAACAGCTCATCCAGCTACTGGCGGCAGAGATTCCCGATGGGGAACGGGCAATGGAGTTTCAGCAGGAGTGCGATCGCCTCTGGCAAAATCTCGTCGAGGTTTGATGAACGAGGATGGATAGACGCAAGGATCCCACAACCCACCCATCCATCCACCCATCCACTCACCCACCCATCTACCCATCCACTCACCCATCCCCCTCCAACTAACAACCCCATAAGCGACACTGGTATTAATTGGGCAACAAACCGACCTCCCGCAGCCCTCACCGATTCTTCAATCAGAAGCCGCAATGGATCTTGTCCTGTGCCACACCACCGCCGATTTTGACACCCTGGGGGCTGCCGTGGGGGTGACCCGACTGTATCCCGGCACTCGGCTGGTGCTGACGGGGGGGAGCCATCCCACGGTGAAGGACTTCCTCGCCCTGCACCGAGACGAGTACGCCCTGATTGAGCGGCGGTCGGTTAGCCCGGAGCAAATTCAGTCCCTGACGGTGGTGGATACCCAGTGGCGCGATCGCCTCGGTTCTGCCCAGGAGTGGCTGGATCTGCCGGGGGTGGAGATTACCCTGTATGACCATCACCCCAGCGGTACCGGCGACATTGCCGCCCACCATCGCCAGGTGGAGCCGGTGGGGGCGACCGTTACCCTGATTGCTGAGCGGCTCCAGCAGCGGTGCATTCTCCTCTCTCCGGTGGAGGCCACCGTTATGGCCCTGGGCATCCATGCCGACACGGGTTCCCTTACCTTTGACCACACTACCGTGCGCGATGCCGCCGCCCTCACCTGGCTGATGGGCCAGGGGGCCAGTCCCCGCGCTATTTCCGAATATGCCACCCCCGGCCTGTCGCCCCAGCTTCAGGATCTGCTGGCCCTCACCCTGGACACGGTGAAGACTCAGGAGATTGAGGGTCTGTCCCTGTCCTGGGTGCTACTGGAGCTGGAGGATTACGTAGCCGGACTGTCGAGCCTCGCCTCCCAGGCCATGACCCTGACGGAGAGCGATCTATTCCTACTGGTGGCCTATCATCCATCTGGGGGCGATCGCTACCGGGTTACGGTGATTGGGCGATCGCGCGGCGCAGGCTTCGGCACCTCCCATCTGGAAGCGGTGGATCTGGGCAAAGTGTTGGCCAGCATCGGCGGGGGCGGCCATGCCCGTGCCGCCGCAGCGACTTTGAAACACGACCATCCCCAGCAGCTCCTGGATCAGCTCCTCCAGCAAATTCAGGCCCAGGTGCCGCCACCGCCCACCGCCCGCGACCTGATGTCCTCCCCGGTGCGCACCGTGCGGCCCCAGACGACCATTGGCGAGGCCCAGCGGATTTTGCTGCGCTACGGGCATTCCGGTCTGTCGGTGGTGGACGAGGGCGATCGCCTGGTGGGCGTTATTTCCCGGCGGGATATTGACATTGCCCTGCACCACGACTTCAGCCACGCCCCCGTCAAAGGCTTTATGACCACCCGCTTGAAGACGATTACGCCGGACACGCCCCTGCCCGACATCGAGTCCCTGATGGTGACCTATGACATTGGCCGCCTGCCGGTGCTGGATGGGGAAGACCTGGTGGGCATCGTCACCCGCACCGATGTGCTGCGCCAACTCCACCAGGCCCAGGTCGCTGCCGACGAACAGCGGAGCCTGGGGGGGCGATCGCGGCGTCACTGCCCCTTGCCGCAGACGGTGCTGGCCATGCTGGGCGATCGCCTCGACCCGGCCCTCTGGCGGCTCCTGCAGGCGACGGCAGCCCAGGCGGAA
Source organism: Synechococcales cyanobacterium (assembly GCA_035285585.1). Classification (GTDB taxonomy): domain Bacteria; phylum Cyanobacteriota; class Cyanobacteriia; order CAKZMO01; family CAKZMO01; genus JAYKGU01. The sequence continues at coordinate 24,339 of JAYKGU010000284.1, read as the reverse complement.
CGGCGGGGCTGGCAGATTTACCTGGTGGGTGGGGCGGTGCGGGATTTGCTGCTAGCAGAGGCCGGGGCTGCCCTGATGATTGACGACATCGACCTGGTGGTGGATGGCTTTCACCGGGCGGCGGACGATGCGGCGGGGGTGGAGCTGGCCCGTGCCCTGCAGGAAAGCTATCCCAACGCTCGCCTGCAAACCCACGGGCGGTTTCAAACGGCAGCCCTGCTGTGGCACCACGACCCGGAGCTAGATTCTCTGTGGATTGACATCGCCACCGCCCGCACCGAGTTTTACCCCTACCCCGCCGCCAACCCGGAGGTGGAGGCCAGCTCTATCCGGCAAGACCTGTACCGGCGGGATTTTACAATTAACGCCCTGGCGATTCGGCTGACGGCTCCCCGGTCGGGGGAGCTGCTGGACTTTTTTGGTGGCCTGCTGGATCTGGAGGCCCAGCAAATTCGCGTGCTCCACGCCAATAGCTTTATCGAAGACCCCACCCGCATCTTTCGCGCCGTGCGGTTTGCCGTGCGCCTGGGCTTTGAAATTGAGTCGCAAACCCAGGATTATATTCGTCACGCGATCGCCAGCGGCATCTACCACCGTGTCCAGGTCGAAATGGACGCCACCCCCGCCCTGCAAACCCGGCTGAAGCGCGAACTGAGGTACATCCTGGAGGCTCCTTACTGGCGATCGGCGATTCGCCTGCTGGACGACCTCAACGCCCTCCAGTGCATCCATCCCACCCTGCGCCTCACCCCCCACCTGGGGCGGCAACTACGGCTAGCCGATCGGCTCCTGCGGCGGGTCGATGGCGCTGCCGATGCCCAAACCGTCCCCCCCCATTGGGAAATTCTCCTGGAAACCCTGCTGGCCCAACTGCCCGCCGCAGACCGTGCTCAAGTGGCCGAAACCCTCCAGCTCGCCGCTGACAGCATCGATCGCCTGCGTCACCTCCACCAGACCGAAGCGGCAGTCCACGCTGACCTGGCTCAGGTGGAGAAACCCAGCGGCCTCTATCACCATCTCCAGGGCTATGACGCTGCCACTCTGATTCTCCTGGGTGTCCGGAGCGATCGCCCCACCCGCCGAAAAATCTGGCACTACCTCACCCGCCTCTCCCAGGTCAAGCCCCCCCTGGACGGCAACGACCTCAAGCGCCTGGGCTACAAGCCCGGTCGTCAGTATCGCGAAATCCTCGATGCCCTGCTGGCGGCCACCCTGGATGGGGAGGTGGGCGATCGCGCCTCGGCAGAGCAGTTTGTGAAAACGCAGTGGGCCAACTAGGGGAGCCGAATAAGGGAGACAGATGGGGAGCCAATTTTGGGAAAGGCCGCTTCCTCCCAAATTCCCCTCAGGGCAGTAGTATGATCTGGAAAGTTTTGATTAATATAGCGTAACAACCACGCGACAGGGGACGATGCTTGCCTATGACGCTAACCACCGGAGCGACGCTACAGGGCGGACGGTACACCATCCAGGAGATTCTCAGTCACACGCCAACTGAGGTCACCTACCGTGCCATTCATCAGTTGTTAGACCAACCCGTTCTGATTAAGACGCTGCGCGTGGAGGCGTTCGAGGAAGACATTCGGGGGACGGTGCAGGCCAACTTTGCCATCGCTGCCAGTCGGTTTGCCCAGTGCGTCCATCCCCATCTGGCGCGGGTAGTGGACTGTTTCTATGAGGCCGAGACGCCTTACCTGGTGTGGGAAACCGTTGCGGGCGAGTCGCTGCGATCGCGCCTGGAAACCCACACCTCCGCTGATCTCCCCGTTGCCCTTCGGGAATTGCGGGAGCTGGTGGGGGCGGTGCAGCAGCTCCACGACCATCGGCTGGTACATGGCGCGATCGCCCCAGATGCCATCTACTATCGCCCCCAATCCGGCGAGGCGATGTTAACCAACGTAGATTTGGCTGGAGCCTTGCCGCCTCTCTCAGGCGCAGACCCCACGGGGGTGAAAGCCGATTTGCGGGGGCTGGCGCTTGTCTTCTACAGCCGTCTGATTGGCGAGATGGCCGATGGCACCCTCCTGGGAACCGCCCAGTCCCTCCCTGTCTTGCAGGTGTGCCAGCCCGACCTGCCCACTGCCGTTGAATCAGCCATTCTCGTGGGCCTGAATCCCCATGTCCCTGATGCTCCCACAAGCGTCAGCGCCTGGTTAACCCGCATCGAGACCGCCCTGGGGAACGTCCCAGAACCCTCCACCCCACCCACGTGCTCCGATTCATCCCTCGACTTAGGGTGGCCAGCCTATGCGGTGGCCGAGCCGCCTGCCATGTCTCAGCCAGAGCTACTGCAGCTCAGCATTTTCTCTCCAGAGGACGGAGTTGCTTCCAGTGAAGTTACTTCCGAAGACTGGATCCTGGAAAATCCCGCCTGTCGCCTGGATGCCCATGCCCCAGCCGCCCCAGTGGCCCCAGCCGCCAGAGAAGCTACAGACTCTCCCAAGGCTGGCTGGCGATCGCCCCGCTGGATGAGTCTCTTTACCCGTACCCGCTCCTGGGTGCCCGCGACCCTGGGGCTGACGGCGATCGCCGCTGCCTTTGGCGGGGGCTATTTGGGGCTGGCCCTGCGGCTTCAGGATGCAGATCAGTTGGAATCCACACCCATCCTGGGCAGCGAAATTTTTGGGCGCGACCAGGCCTTCCCCCCCACAGACAACTGGCCTACCCCCAGTCGGCAACAGCGGGCCGCAACCGAGGAGGTGCTGTTTGAACCGGCTGCCCCCGACCTTTACGCGCCCTCGCGCCCAGGGTCTGGCCGCGACTCGACCGTCCACGCCCTCGAAGAAACCACACCCCGCAACAATGCCGTCGCCGATCCGGAGCTGTTGACGAATCTGGAATCCGAAGCTGATGAGAATTTTTCAGACTGGGAAATGCCCCCCCTCGTCCCAGGAGATGAGCTGCTGGAGGTTCCCACCCCTCCAGTAGGCACAGGCGCTCAGCCTGGAGATGCCGATGCTCCGTCGCGCAAAAAGCCCGCTCCCGTCGATGGGCTTCCCCCGATTTTGACAGATCCGGCCCTGGGCGATCGCCCCCCCGTCGAAACGCCCCTGTCCCCCAACACACCGTCACCCGAACCGCTTCCCGCCAGTGACGCCTCCAGCTTCCCAACGCCAACGGTTGTCCCTGCCACCCCCCTCCCCGACTTTGAACCTGTCCCCCAGGACGTTTCCCAAACCGACCCCGCCGCCCCAGACGTGCTTTAAGGGCACAGCACCCATCGGGTCTCAACTTAAGGTAGGACGCTTTCCTAAGCATAGAATTCAGGAGTCAGGAGCCAGAAGTCAGGAGAGAGCTGAATTCTGACTCACGTCTCATGCGAATTAGGAACCGGATGCCCCGTAGCGCCAGCATCCTGTTTGCTGGCGTCGTCCTGATTGACTGACAAAAGTTTTAATGTAGGTTGGCGTTGAGCAAAGCGAAACCCAACACCAGCGAGGGTTGCGTTGGGTTTCGCTAGCGCTCTACCCAACCTACAGATGGCTCCCTATCCAACCAGAATTTCCCAGCTTCGATGGACACCCTCCCATCCATCCAGGAACTTTCCTCCCCCCATCCCAGTCTGCCCATCTGGATTGCCTCTATCCGTACATTCAGACCCGTGGACTGCAGCGAACCGCCGAAAACTTCGGTATTTTTCCGTGGGTATGCTTCTTCAGGGTATCTAAGGACACGCGCTAGCGCGACAGATCCGATCGTCCCCAGCCTTTGATTTCTGGGGCTTAAGAAATTTTCACAACCTAGTCTACGGGAGCCGTGGGGTGCGATCGCCACCCACCGCCTCCGTAAATTTTTCATGAATCCATTTTCAAATTCCGTGAAAACCCAGTAAAATTGACATCGAAATGGCGGATATTTTGCCTTGATGCAGGACAAAATTAGATCTGTCCTTGTTCAAACCTGTAATACCTTTATGGTTCTTTCCGTAATCTGCTCCAACTTTATTGGATCTTGATGTGCATTGAGCCAGAATAGCTGTCAATCAGTAATTCCACCAGTCGGTGCCATCCGTAGATTCAAGCAATTGGTCAGCAGCTAAGCGTTTGTATAAGCATTCAGGGTTGCATCAGTCAAGTTAGTCAGGAATTACATCCGTCAGGGATTGGTTCCAACCAGTCTTCCTGTACTATCTGATCACTTTGTAAAATCGTTATCGTCAATTTCGCCTGTTGCAAGTTGGGTCATTTCATTTGGGTCATGCTGCCTGAGGATCAGGTAAATTTTGGACTCTAGATTTTGGATTTTAGATTCTGCGTGCTAGCCGAGCCGCTCAATGGGAAAGCCAAAATCTGGGCCTCAAAACTGTTTCTGAATTTGTGTCATCTCTCTCAGTAGGAATGCCGTCATGTCAAGTCGTAGGCGAAATCAAGCGGTGCAACGTTTTCTCTACCGCGCCTTCTCCCTTCCGCGTCGTGCCCTCAAGGCACTGATCACCAATCTTCTGCGGGTTCTGCTGATGTGGGGCCGCCGCCCCTCCGCTACACGGGCAGGCTTTATTCTCCCCACAACAGTGATGTTGCTGCTGGTGACCTCTTTGGCAGTTGGGTCGATCAGCCTGCGCACCTACACCCGTACCCAGCAAACTATTGGCGATCGCGCCCAGCTAGTCATCTACAACGCGGCAACTCCGGCGATCGATCGGGCCAAGGCGAAGCTAGAGTACCTGTTTTCGGGAGAGGATGATCGCCTTCCCAGCGGTATTCCAGGGGAAGATTTTCTTTTCGCCATGATGGTCAATGCCGATGATGGACAACCCAGAGCAGGTATAACCATCAATCCACATCAACCAGACGCTCAGGATGGCAGCAATATTGCTGATCCCTACACATTTGATGACGAGGAACGGCTCGACCTCGAAGACGCTGATGCGCTGCCTGACAATGCCTGGAAGTACCCGGCTGATACCGATGGTGATGGCAACAACGATTCCTGGGTCATCTATTCAATTATTTTTGGAACTCCCGATGATTTGAACGATTTAAGGAAGACTGACCTTGGTGCTCAAGCCGATAGAGCAAAGGACTTACAGGTGCGGCAGGCCCCTTTGAGCATCACCTCCTCTGGCGGTAAGTGCGCAGGGGGTGCTGCTGCAATTGAAGATGGCTGGTTCAGCCCCCCTGGCGGTGGAACGGCAACGAAAACTAAGAACTTTCAAATTAGTGCAGTGGTGATTCCAGCAGTCGCGGATGCTAATGGGAATTTAGCTGACCCCGATCCTCGCGCAACTGTGGCCACCCTGGAGTTCCAGCAAGATCGAAAGATTGATCAGGGCAACAAGTGGGGAGCCTGGTTCCGCAATGACCTGGAAATTTTTCCCAATCCCGATTTTCGATGGAACGGGGCGATGCATACCGAAGGCAACCTGGTTGTGGGCCGCAACGCCGAGACTGATGCTCCTAAGTTTACCGCCTACCTGATTAGCTCGACGAACTCCTGCCTCAACACTTCAGCAGATGCTTCTGAGGTAACGGTCGGCAAACACGAAACCCAAAATCCAAGCTTTTTGGGACATGTAATCAACGGCATCGTTTACGAAAATACGTTTACGCAACAATCGGCTTTCCATATCTTTCAAGATGGGGGAGGTGTTGATACAGCTAAAACGCTTAACGATGATAACGATTCTTTGAAAGACGACGATCTAGGCACGCTTGGCGAGGTGGACTTTACCCTTGACCCGGTCGTCCTGCTAACCCAGGATGAATACAAAGCTAGAAATGCTAATGACCCTGACGACAACCTCCGGGAAGATAATTGGAAAGGAGATGTCGAGAACCCCGCCGATCCGCCAATTCAGGCTCGTATCTCTAATAAAGAGCAACGGGTTCCCAGGGTGGGGGATTCCTACCGAGCCGATAATCGCTATGGACCACAGGCTCGCTATATTGAGGACCCCACTTTTACGCCTCCCAACGTTGGTACGCTAGTTTCGGAGCCTGACCTGGTTAAGGATGGATCCCCTGAGCAAACTGATGTGGGTCTTGACGGATACTGGGAGCGCCGCGCCCGGAACGATGGTATGCGTGTCATTGTGGGGCAGCGTCTGGAGCTGGGTAATGCATTTGGCTGGGATAAGCTCCCTGCGGACAACGATCCGCTGAAACCTTGGGATGTTTTAGCCTGCGACGACACGATCAATCCAAATAACGATGACAGCACTCGTGGCGGCTGCTACGTTACCCGCCAGCGACGTACCCTGCGCGATAATCTGGCTGCCATTCAGGCCACCGCGGTCTATCACGCTGACCCCCATGCCGCGACTCCCATCAATGATGGCGATTTCCCTCAAGCCTGCCTGATTTCGACGGTTCACCCAGGTACCCCAGAAACCCTGGAGCGATCGGCAACTTTTGCAAACCTAACGGCAGAACTGGAATCTCTTTGGGACGACGCGCCTTTCTTTGATGCGGCAGCCGGACCGGGAACTACTGATCTCAAACCGTTTTACAGCAATGTCTTCTTGGGCGAAGGGACGAACGGCTGGGAGTATCAAACTCCTCTTGTGACAACCTTCCACACAGAGACAGAAATGATGAAGGCCATGCGAAACCTCGCTACCTATGCAGGGGATCCAAAGGGAGGAGCACCTTCGTTTACACCGGTTCAAGATACCGCTGTCCACCCCAACCCCAACATGGCGATGTGGGGCGACTTTTCTATGCTGCGGCGCATCCTGGACGGCCCGTTGGCTACACCTTCCCAAACGGCCTATGAGGCGCTGAGTCCGGCAGATAAAACAACTCTCCATACGGCAGGCTGTCTGATTGGGATGCTGGCTTACAACACGGCTTATCTGCAACTAGCTAATGTGCCGGACGATCCTTCATTAAATCCCTTAACAAATGATCTTGAGTCGATTTTAAGCCAGGTAGAGTCGGCTATCGGCACAGATATCGATATCACCGATGCTGGCGGCACTGACATTGCAACAGCAAATCTCCCTCAAGGTATTTTCGACACCGATGGGAACGGAGCTGTTGATCTAAAGCCAGAAGCATTTGTTGGTGCTCTAAACTACCTCGTCGAGGAGGCAGGGCAAACCGCTCTGGCCAAATATGCAAACCTTGCTGAGATTGTGATGCTGCGGGAGCAGATAGAGCGCGATCGCCAGAATGGCTTTGGAACGGGTTACTCCAACAACTGCAACACTTGGAGAGCCAACGGAGATAAACTGGCAAACCTCTGCGTCGAAGATCCAAAGTATCCGGTGCTTTACTCCATCTTCCCTGCACCTGACCCGTCAGGTACTCCAGGGGCAGGCAACCATAGCGAGGAAAACGATAAAACCAGAGACGGTCCCGTTCCAACCTATATTTCGACAGCCAACGGTAGCGCAACTTATCAGGAGATTGACCTGAGCGACGCGACGGTGCTTACGTCCCTCGCTCTTGCCCCTGAGACGATCGATGCATGGAATCTCCCCAAGGATGAGAATGTGACTCCGACCGGTGGGTTCCCAAACAATAGCCAAGACGTTGTGATTGCTTGTGTCGATGAAGCTTGCGGGCCAACTGTGACTGGCAGTCAGGCAATTCGCGTTCCCTTCAAAGACTCTGCTCTGTTTGACGGTCGGCAAATGATGAGCGTTCGAGTTCTAGATATGGAGCTTGACTTGCTCAGACGTAACGACTTCGGAAGCGACAAATGGCTGCCGCGCACGGGCATTGTCTACGCTTTCCGGGAAGACACTTTGAGAGAAGACTCCATTGTTCGTCCTAAGAATCCAGCTCTGGTGGTGGCTTGCGATACTGATAACGCGATCCAAACGGTTGACAACTGCCAGATGCGGGCTGGTGGTGAAGGCGCAGTTGCATCAAACACCTATGACCCGCCCCTCACGCCCCAGCTCTACAGCGTCAAACCCGTTGACTATATTCCAGATGCCGATCGCCGCGCCAACGGAATCCGGCTTCGGAACGGGGCTGAACTGGGTCGTGATGGGGATGGAGGACGCGGTCTATCTCTGATCTCAGATGCCCCTGTCTACATCCAGGGCGACTTCAACGAGCACATTGCAAACGGCAATCCTGTAGAAGAATTTGATGATCTCTTGGATGCGGACTACGCAGACTTCTACACCCGAAACACGCCAGACGAAAACTTTGCAAACCCAGCCCCAGGGAAAGATCTGTGGCGACCCTCCGAGATTCTAGCTGACTCGGTCACTGTGCTTTCAAATCACTTCTGTGATGGGAGTATCCTGGACGGTTTCCTGGTGGCGGGTACGTGGCCTGCGCCGGGTGGCGGCGTGCCAAACTCAGCTACGATTGATGCTGCCGTTAACGGCAAGTATGGCTGCCAGGGTAACGGTAATAGAACTTCCTATCTCAACCAAATTAGCCCGGAAGAATCAGGTGACTGGCAGCACGAAAACCCCTACGATCCGACTTCGCCGGTTCTCGTATCCAGACATGGCAACCCCTACCTAACCACCAACGAGGACTATAAGGGTAGATACTACCCAATTGGCCGCAGACGACCGTTGATTGTCCCAGCGGAAACGACGGTCAACGCTACCATCATCAGCGGTATTGTGCCGTCCCGTAAAAATCAATCCTACGGCGGGTTACAGAATTTCCCTCGATTTTTAGAAAACTGGGCCAACCAGCCGGGTGGAGGGGACGACGTCAATCTGTTTATGTCTGGCTCATTCTTGCAGCTCAACTTCAGTACCTCGGCAACCGCTCCTTACGATCAGGATGCTTGGCAACCTGAAGACCCGCCCGTAGCCGATGAAAACATCACCTACTATGCCGCTCCCAAACGCCGTTGGGGTTATGATGTTGCCCTGCAATATGCCCCTGCGGGGCCGATCGCCAGCCGCTTTGTCATTCCCAACAACACCCGCAGCGAGTTCTACAGTGAGCCACCCATTGACGATCCTTACGTGGCGCAGCTTTGCCGAGCCGCATTTGTGGGCAGCAACTTCTGCGAAGCGGCACCGGCTCTGTAACGCCGTGATATCAGCACTTGAAGTGAACCATGCACCTTAGGAGGTCAAAGCACGATGTCACGTCATAACTCGCTTAGTTGGCTAAATCATCCATTTCTGAGGCGATCGCACCGATGGAGTAACTTTAGTCGGCCCCGTCACACCGAAAACGGTCTTACCCTTGTTGAATGCCTGGTAGCAATCGTCATGGTAGCAGTGACCGGGGCGCTGATGACCCCGCCCCTATTTCTTGCTGCCGCTACACGGGTGCAAAACCGGCGCTCAGAGCAGGCCCTGCAGATTGCCCAGGGCGAGATTGATCGCATTCGTACCCTGGTAGAGCGGAGTCAGCAAACAACCAGCAATTTACCTGCCGTTGTCGTCCTCACAGACGGCGATGGCAATACAACGAATGTTGAAGCTGCAGAGCTTCTCCGGCAGACACCCGCTCCAACCGGGCTAGTAGATCAGCTCAGAAGCCCTAATACAACCTGTAATAACTTTGATGGCACCTACCCCGATTCAAGCCTCGCGCTTCGCATTGACGTTGATGGAGACGCTGACTGTGAGCCTGAATTCTTTGTGCAGTATTTTCGGGATGCAGGCAGGTTGATTCCAGGGACAACGGATAAGCCTGGGGAATTTCGAATTGGCGTAAGGGTCTACGCAATCAGCGCCAGCGATAACTTTGGAAACTTAAGTACCGAATCAGCAGCGCTAAAATTCACCTCGGGTGAAGGTAATCAGAGGGAGCGCCCCCTGGCCGTCTTGTCCACCGAAGTGGTGGAAAGCGATATTGATCAGTCAATCTGTCAATATCACGACCTCCAAACTCTTTGCACGCCTTAATCCATTGATGAACCAGCTATTTGTTAGGCATCACCCATGAGGCTTCAACCCATGATTTTCAGTCGGCTAAAACGTATCCTCAAAACTAACAAACCTTCACAGCGGTTGGTGGGCGATCGCGGTTTTACACTGGTCGAACTATTAGTCACCGCTCTGGTTGCTAGCGGTATTCTCTCTGGGCTTTTGTTTCTGACGAATGAGCTGTTGCGGTCAGATGAAAGGGAGTCAAACCGCACGGAAACTCAGCGCGACATGCAGCTTGCGCTCGACTTTATTAGCTCAGAGTTGCGGGAAGCAATCTATATTTATGAAGCCGATTGCCTGGATGGCACTGATCCGGAATGTCCGGGCCTCACAACAGCCAACGGTAACAATCTTGGTTTACCCAACGATTACATTCCCGTCCTGGCTTTCTGGAAGCTAGAGCCTCTGCCTGAAAACGTAAAAAATGACTGTGCTGGCGTCAATGCGGCTGGGGAGGCTCTCGCAAATCCACCCGACATTAGCAATAAGATTTTCTGCCTGGCTGGAAACTATTACTCGCTGATTGTCTATTCCATAGGTTTTCCTGACGCCGCAAATGGATACGATGCCATTGAAACAGATACGGCAGCACCCCTAGATTTTCGCGGACGAGCTGCGCTGTTTCGGTCGGCAATGGTAATTGAAGACAAGGATGCAGACGGGTATATTAGCCCGCTTGAAAGCCAAAAGCCGAGATTTAGAAGCTGGCCAAGCACCGACGCTAATCCAGACGTTTGGCCAAGCACTGACGCGCCAGTTTTTGAGACGAGGGCACTGATTGACTTCGTTGATGATGGCGCGAATGATCCGGCAGCTTTAGATGATACGCTGCTGTGTGACGTCGATGGTGATGGTAGTCCAAATCCCGAGTACGTTGTAACGCCTACAGGGAATGTGCCCAGGAGCTTTTACGCCTGCGTGAATACCAATCGCTTAACTGATGTTGAGGATAATACATCTGGAACGTACTTCGGTAATCAAGATGTCATCCTTTACCTGCGCGGTAATGCCGCCGGGCGATCGGGGTTAATGACCGGTAATTCCTTCTTACCTACATTAGAGTCGCGAGTGTTTGTTCGGGGCGCAATCGATCGACCTTAAAGAGCAACCACTGCCTGCTTTTTTCTACTGTTTCAATATCGCTTTTAATCTCAGTGGAGACCACCATGTTTACATCCCGGCAACGCCAGTCTACGGCGGGCATGACCATTCTAGAAGTCCTGGCAGTGATGGTAGTTTTGGGAATTTTGTCTGCCATCGTCGCGCCGGGATGGGTCACCTTCACCAATCGGCAGCGCACCAACCGTGCCCAGGATCAAATTCTCCAGGGCATCCGTCAGGCCCAATCCGAGGCGCGACGGCTCAGCCGTACCCAAACCGTTACGTTTGATACTCAAGCCGCTGTTCCCCAAATCAGCGTGAATGGCCTCGCGGTTTCTCTGGGGGAAGGCGACCTGAAAGAGGGGTTTTTAGGGATGCAGGTGCTGGATGGAAATGGCGACCTCATCACCGATGCCGCCGAGCGTAAATTGAGCTTTTCCTCCAATGGCGGCCTCCAGCCCGGTAGCGAACTGTTGACCATCCTGGTGTTCTCACCGGCTAATGCGGCCAACCCCACCAAGCGGTGCGTTAAGGTGCAAACCCTTTTAGGAGCCACCACCCTGGCCAGTGATAATGACTGCCCTGCACTGGCTGTGCCGCCCGCTCCCACCCCTCAATGACAACAGCGATCGCCCCCTCGCTTCGACTCCTAAACCAGTTGACTCCCGGCAAGTTGCATCCGAAGATTGACCTCAATATGGCGTTACGCTTTCGCGTTAGGACATTCAAGAGGTGTGAAACCCCCGCGACGCGGGGGTTTCACACTCAAACCTTAGCCCCTAGGGCTATAGTTAATCAGGCACTCAGGCAGCGGGGAGTTGTAACATGGCGCAGATTCGAGTCGGGCTACTGTTTGGCGGTCGGTCAGGTGAGCATGAGGTCTCCATTCGTTCGGCTAAGGCGATCGCCCAGGCCCTTAGCAGCGGCTCCAACCCCGATCGCTACGAAATTTTTCCCGTCTACATTCAAAAAGACGGCCTCTGGCAGGTTGGCGAACTGGCGCAGCAGGTTTTAACTTCCGCAACACCGCTTTCAGTGAATGAGGGCGATCGCCCCAACCTCTGGCAGTTTCCTCCGGAAGTGGCCGATGTCCAGGTTTGGTTTCCGGTGCTGCACGGCCCCAACGGCGAAGACGGTTCGGTGCAGGGCTTGCTCCAGCTCATGCAGGTACCCTACGTGGGAGCGGGCATTCTCGCCTCGTCGGTGGGGATGGACAAAATCGCTATGAAAACCGCCTTTGCCCAGGCCGGGCTGCCCCAGGTGCCCTACCTCACCGTCAGCCGCGACGAGGTCTGGTCAAACCCCTGCGTATTTCCCAAGCTGTGCGATCGCCTGGAGGCCACCCTCGGCTACCCCTGCTTTGTCAAGCCCGCTAACCTGGGGTCGTCGGTGGGAATTGCTAAGGTGCGTTCGCGGCATGAACTGGAAGCCGCCCTCGACAGCGCCGCCAGCTACGATCGCCGCATTGTCGTCGAAGCCGGGGTGGTGGCCCGTGAGGTGGAGTGCGCCGTGCTGGGGAACGAGCAGCCCAAGGCGTCGGTGGTCGGAGAGATCACCTACAGCAGCGACTTTTACGATTACGAAACTAAATACACGGAAGGTCGGGCCGAGCTGCACATCCCGGCTCCACTGCCCGAGGCGATCGCCCGTCAGGTGCAGGACATGGCCATCCAGGCTTTCCAGGCGGTGGACGGGGCGGGGCTGGCACGGGTGGATTTTTTCTACGTGGAAGCGACTCATTTACTTTTTATTAACGAAATCAATACCTTACCGGGATTTACCGCCACCAGCATGTATCCCCTCCTGTGGGCGGAGACCGGCGTGCCCTTTCCCGACCTGGTAGATCGGCTGATTCAGCTAGCGCTAGAGCGGCACGGTTCCTCCCCCAGCTAGATTTTTGATTCGTTCCGCCACCTTATCGTGGTGAGTCAGGGTGCTGTCCGACCTAATCCTATCGCCTGATCGCTGTACCGTCCTGAAGCGTCGCCCGCAAGCGCTCCTCAGGCCATCGGCGATCGCCACAGGAGGCTACCATGACTCGCCCAAGGCCCTCGCCGGGATCCGTTCAACCCCGTACTGCTCGCCAACGGCTTTTAATAGCGGGCGTCAGCGGCTGGATGCTGCTGGTGGTCTGTGCGTGGGTGGCAATTGTCGCCCTGGCCAAACCCAACGCGATGAGTCCTACCACTGCTTCCACCCCCGACCCAGTACCACTGACCAGTGATGTTGCCCTGGATCGCGAGCCAGCCCCTCGTCCCGCCGCCATTCCGGTCGCTAATACCGCCGACTCCCGTTCTTCCCTGCCGTCTTTAGCGCTGATGATTCTTCTGTGCGTCCTTGGTTGCGGGATGCTGAGTCAGCGATCGCGATCGCTGCCGCCCCCACGACGATAAACAAAAAACAGCCGAGACGCCTGGTACTGGATCTCGGCTGTTAATTCTGATTGTTGCTTATCACAGGCGGGAAGCTTTGCCAAGAATTGAATTCAGGAGTCAGTACCCAGGAGTCAGGAGCCAGAAGTTAGCTCCCTTCTGAATTCTGACTCCTGGATTCCGACTTGCTGTAGGTTGGGTAGAGCGCTAGCGAAACCCAACGTAACCCTCGCTGGTGTTGGGTTTCGCTTCGCTCAACGCCAACCTACATTAAAGCTTTTGTCAGTCAATCAGACCCAGGAGTCAGGAGCCAGAAGTTAGCTCCCTTCTGAATTCTGACTCCTGGATTCCGACTAGAAACGTCTGTAGTGCGCCTGCCCTATAGCCCAAGGGCATGGCGATCGCTAAAGCAAAGCTTAAAAGAAGGCAGGCTGATGGCGAATCAGGCTGAGAAACTCCTCGCGGGTTTTGTGATCATCCTGAAAAACGCCCAGCATGGCGCTGGTCACCGTCCAGGAGCCGGGCTTTTGCACACCGCGCATGACCATGCACATGTGGGAGGCCTCCATCACCACCGCCACCCCACGGGGTTCGAGGATTTCTTGAACGGCTTCGGCCACCTGCCGGGTCAAGCGCTCCTGTACCTGCAATCGACGGGCGTACATTTCCACAATGCGGGCCAGCTTGCTCAGACCGACCACCTTCTGGTTGGGGATGTAGGCCACATGTGCCCGCCCCATAAACGGCAGCATGTGATGTTCGCACAGGCTAAACACATTGATATCCCGCACCAGCACCATCTCATTGTGGCCCTCGTCGAAGATGGCGTTGTTTACGATTTCCTCCAGAGACTGGTTGTAGCCGCTGGTAAGAAACTGAAAGGCTTCCGCCACGCGCTTCGGCGTTTTCAGTAATCCTTCCCGCTCTGGATCTTCTCCGACCCCCAGGAGGATGGTGCGCACCGCATCCATCATCTCTTCCTTGGCCTCATCCGTGGGGGGCTGGACTCTGGAAGCTCGACCGTGGGCCGTGCTGCGATCGGGGCGGGTGGGCACCGATGTAGCCAGGGAGGAGGTTTCCAGGGAAATACTGGTTTGAGCAGAAGACGAGCCTTTACCGTTGGAACCGTTCATGGAAATAGTCATAGCAAACCTGAGAAGTTCTTCCTACGAATACTGCAAAAGAATGAGAAAACGATGAAATTCAGATATGGGTGATTTGCATCAAGGGATGCATCTTAGGTGAAGACTTAGAGTGCTCCGGCGCTGGGCATTACCGTTAGCTCTTCGATCACCGCATGTTGGGGCAGCAGGGCTGCATGGACAATCGTCTGGGCAACCGTTTCTGGGGTAAGCATTTTGGAGCGGTCAAAGTCAGCCTGCACTGTATCGGTGTCCCAGATGGACGTATTAACGGCCCCTGGAACGATGGTGACCACGCGAATTCCGTGGGAGCGCTCTTCCGCCGCCAGGGTTTTGGAGAGGGCGATCAGTCCGGCTTTGCTGACGTTGTAAGCGCCCCAGCCTGGGAAGAATTGGTAGCCCGCAATGGAGGCGACATTGATGATAGTGCCCTGCTGGCGATCGCGCATGGGCGGCAGCACCGCCTGAATGCACTGAAACACGCTGGTGAGGTTGAGGGCGATAACCTGCTGCCAGTCCTCCAGAGGAGTGGAGATGAGGTCACCGGTATAGCCCATTCCAGCATTGTTAACCAGAATGTCGATGGGGCCAACGTCTTCCAGGAAGGAGCCGATGCGAGCTTTCACCTGGCCCACATCCGCTAGATCAATGCCCCGCACTTGGGCATCAACCCCCATCTGACGAACGGCCTCGCTAATGCTTTCCAACCTAGATTCAGAGCGACCAACGAGGGCGAGATGGATACCCGCTTTGGCGAAGGCAAGGGCCGTTTCCCGACCGATGCCGCTACTCGCGCCTGTGATCAGGGCACGATGATGGCCTGAATGTGTCATGAAGAAGGTACTAAGTCCAAACTAGAGTCCTTAAGTCTGCCAGAAGCGTCGCCCTTGGGGTGGCGCAAAGTGATGGCGCAAGGTTATGGGGCGATCGCTCCAAATAGCAAACCAACGAAAACTTTGTTCACTGCTCAGCCTGCCCTTATAGGGCTAAAGTTCCAGGCAAATAGAGCTTAAAAAACTGGTTTTTATGGAGAGAAGAATTTAAGAAGTGGCTCGAAGAGTGAAACGCTCCCTGTTTCTGAACAAGCCAAATGCCTGAGCAGGTCATGCGCCAGACGCATTAGCTCATTAGAAACGTTAACATTTGTTACAGCAAAATTATAGCACTTCTGATCCAACATTGGATCATTGGACACAACAGGATCTGAGAATACTGCTCTATTCAATCTGCCTGGCTAGATTGGCCGCTCAGCTAAACCCCCTGGGGCACTTCTGCAAATCGCCCAATCTGGCGAAACTTTTGGTAGCGTAAGTCCCGGCGCTGTGCCCCTGTCATTTGATCCAAAGCTGCCAGGTGGCGTGACACAGATTCTTTGAGGGTAGCTGCCGCCTGTAGAGGGCTAGCGTGGGCACCGCCAATCGGCTCTGGCAGAATCTCGTCGAGGATGCCCAGATCTTTCAAGTCTGCGGCGGTAATTCGCAGGGCTTCGGCAGCTTCGGCGGCCTTACCTGCATCTTTCCAGAGAATGGCAGCACAGGCTTCCGGGCTGGCCACGGTGTAAACCGAATGCTCAAACATCAGCAGGCAATCGCCCACTCCAATGCCCAGTGCGCCTCCCGAACCGCCCTCCCCAATTACAGTGCACAGAATGGGAACATCGAGGCGAAACATCTCCCGCAGGTTGTAAGCGATCGCCTCCCCCTGCCCCAGCCGCTCGGCCTCCAGCCCTGCCCAGGCTCCCGGCGTGTCGATGAAGGTGAGGATGGGCATCCCAAAGCGGTTAGCGTGCTCCATCAGGCGCATAGCCTTGCGATAGCCACCGGGGGAAGCCATACCGAAATTTCGCGCCACGTTGTCCTTGGTATCCCGTCCCTTCTGGTGACCCAGCAAAACGACAGGACGCCCATCCAACCGGGCAATGCCGCCCACCAGGGCCGGATCGTCGGTGCCCGTACAGCGATCGCCATGTAGTTCAATCCACTCGTCACAGATGGCCTGGATATAGTCGAGGGTGCTGGGGCGGCGGGGGTGACGGGCCACCTGGAGCCGCTGGGCGGGGGTCAAACTGCCAAAGATTTCTTGCCGGAGCTGGGAAGCTCGGGCTTCGAGTTGGCGAATCTGGTCTGAGACATCCACATCATTTTCCTCAGCCAGTTGGCGAATTTGCAGGATGCGGGTTTCCAGTTCCGCCAGGGGCTTTTCAAAATCGAGCAGGATGGGTTTGCGTTCCTTCGTCGCCATAACGTATCCGTAAGAGGTTGCCAGAGTTTGCCGTCACAGAAGCTTCTAATCATTATCCCTGACGGTTGGATCATTCGGGTGCAGGGACGCTGGATTGGGAGTAAGCTGGCGCACCAGTCGGGGGGCTGCCTCCAGCAGGGTTTGGGTATAGGGGTGCTGGGGATGGTCGAACAGGTCAGCGGTGCGCCCCAGCTCGACAATTTGCCCAGCGTACATGACCGCAATGCGATCGCAGAAAAACCGCGCCACCCACAGATCATGGGTGATAAACAAATAGGTCAGCTCAAACTCCTGCTTAAGCTGCAGCATCAGGTTGAGCACCTGGGTCTGGATGCTGGCATCCAGCATACTGACGGGTTCATCGCAGATGAGTAATTTGGGGCGGGTGATCAGGGCACGGGCGATCGCCACCCGCTGCTGCTGCCCCCCCGACAGTTCCCCCGGATAGCGGCGGGCAAAGGCATCCGGCGGCGTCAGCCCCACCCGCTCCAGCATCTGGTGAACCTGGTCGGTCGCTTCAGATGGGCTGGCAAGCTGGTGAATCAGCAGCGGGTCGGCAATACTCTGCCCTACGGTCATCAAGGGATTCAGGCAGGCGTGGGGGTCTTGGAAAATCATTTGAATTTGCCGCCGCTGGGCCTGCATCTGTGGTCGGGACAGGTGGGTGAGGTTTTGCCCGAGGAATTCCACCCGCCCCGCCGTGGGCCGAATGAGCTGGAGCACCGTCCGCGACAGGGTGCTTTTGCCACAGCCCGACTCCCCCACCAGACCGAGGATTTCCCCTGGATACAGCTCCAGGGACACCCCGTCCACCGCTTTAATGGTGCGATCCGGGGCACGGTTCAGCAGGCGGGCCACCAGGGATTGCTCCAGGGTGTAGTGCTGCTTCAGGTCGTGAACTTGCAGGATGGGCGCGATCGCAGACTCTCTTTCAGAAGCGCGGGCCTGACGACCCGCCTGAAGATCCAGGGCAGCGGTGAGGAGCGATCGCGTGTAGTCGTGCTCAGGCTGGCTAAGAACGGTAGCCGCTGCCCCAATTTCCACCAGCTTGCCCCCCAGCATCACCGCCACCCGGTTGCAGTATTCCCCCACCATTGCCAGGTCGTGGGAAATCAGCAGCAGGGCCATGTGCCGCTCCTCACACAGGCGCACCAGCTCCCGCATGATTTGGGCAGAGACGGTGACATCCAGGCTGGTGGTGGGTTCGTCCGCCACGATCAGCTTGGGGTCGAGCAGCAGGGCCAGGGCGATCGCCACCCGCTGCCGCATGCCGCCGCTAAATTCGTGGGGATACTGCGCCCACCGGGAGGCGGGGATACTCACGGTTTCTAAAGTGGCGATCGCCTTTGCCTTTGCCTCCTGCCGGGAAAGGTGGGGCTGGTGGGCCTGGAGGGTTTCAATGCAGTGCTCCCCAATGGTCATCAAGGGATCGAGGCGGGTCATGGGGTCCTGGAAAATGAGGGCGATCGCCTCCCCCCGAAAGCGGCGCAGTTGTTCTGGAGAAAACGCCAGCACCGACTGCCCCCCATACCGCACCTCTCCTTCAACACGGGTTGAGGCAGGCAGTAGCCGCATGGCCGCCCGCCCCAGGGTTGACTTGCCACAGCCCGACTCCCCCACCAGCCCCAGCCGTTCCCCCGGCATCAGGTCAAACGATACGTCGTCCACCGCCCATTCAAGCGGCGAAGACTCCCCAGGAGCATCATCAGACCCGTCAGGACGAGCCTCCGCAGGACGCTGAGGATAGGCCACCCGCAGGTTTTTTACCTGGAGTAAGGCCCCAGGGTTACCCATCCCCGCCATTGCCTGTTCCGCCTCGACATTTGTGTCCATATCCGCCCCTGGGTCCGCCACCGTCTAGCCTCTCCTGCCTGATTGAGTTGCGTTTGCAAGGTCGCTGATATTATACGGCGCAGATTCAACCCCCTGGCGTCAACGGCGAATGGGCGTACCGCAGGGGTAGGTTGCTACGGGTGCGGGGGGCGAGGTTGGTTCCCCAGCCGTCCGCTCCTGGGACGCTTGCTCAGCCGCCGCCAGGTAATCCCGTCGTAGCCGTTCTACCAGGGCATTGCGCTGGTCATACAGCCGCTTCAGGGGACGGGGGGCACACTGGTTCAGCACATAGGCGGTGATTAGCGGTAGGGCGATGGTGCTATCGGTGTAGCAGACGATGGTGTGGGGCAGTTCGTCGGGGTCAATTTTGCCCCAGCTCACCGCTTCGCTGGGGGTGGCACCCGACAGACCTCCCGTATCGGGCCGAGCATCGGTAATCTGGACAAAGTAGTCGTGGCCCCGCTCCTCCAACCCCAACACTTCGTGAATTTGTGGCTGGGTTTGCAGCAGGAAGTTTTTGGGACTGCCGCCGCCAAGGATAATGGCAGCGCTCTTGCCTTCAACGGGGATATCGTCGCTGGCCCCATCTTCCGGCGAGGCAGGAGGGCTGACCTCCCGTGCGGCATAGACAATGGCCGCTGTCTCATTTACGTCGATGGACGGATCGATCAGCAGTTGCGAACCCTCCAGGGCCAGGGCAGCCACGTTCATACCGATGGAGCTATCCCCCGGTGAGGAGGTGTAGATCGGGACGCCACACTGGTAGGCGGTAGACAACAGGCAAGAATGGGTGGCCCCAATTTGCTGCTCAATCTGGTAAATCGCCTGCCCCAGCAGGTAGTGGAATTCGGCGGTTCCCATGCGCTTCTGAAAAGGTTCGGCCCGCAGCAAATTGCGGATAAACGCATCCGTTTCCAGCAGCACATCGTAGCCAAACACTATGTCATAGATGCGAATGCGCCCTTCCTGGCGGAGCCTTACGTCATCCACAAAGGGATTGCTGGAGTAGAGTTCTAGCCCCAATCCATAGTGCAGGTCGTGGTACAGGTTGGCCCCGGTGCTGATGATGTAGTCAATCATGCCAGCCCGCATCAGGGGGGCAAGGGCAGAAACGCCAAATCCGGCTGGGGTCATTGCGCCAGAAAGGCTTAAGCCAACCGTCACCCCCTCCCGCAAAACGTCACGGCTCAGCAACTGACAGATTTCCCGTAAGCGAGCTGAGTTGTAGGCCGGGAAGTACTGGTCAATCAGGTCGACAACACTGATATCGGCGGTGATGGGTTGGGGCGCAATTTTGCGGCTGAGCAGTTTCGTCATGACAAACTTCTCCTGAGTGAATTGACTTGATGTGGACTGGGGGTTCCCGCTTAAAGCGGGACAAGATGAGTGGAAAAGTGGGGCGCGCCCCACTTTTCCGCCTTAAGTTGATACCCGTGGACTGGTTTTAGACGGAGTATCGAAGGGGCGATCGCCCCTTTCAAACAAAAGCCGAGGCAACAACAGAGAGATGTCCTTCATTCTCAAAAGCCCGGCATAAGGGACATGCCGCCGAGGGTGAGGACTGAGCGACGAAAGTGGGCTTTAGGAAAATAGATTAAGGTCGCGAAAGAATTTACCCGAGCCGAGCGTTAGCCGAAATGCTTGATAACATCTGCGTCGGCAAATAATCGGGTAACAAACCAGCGAAATCGGACTGGGGAAAAACTTGAAACTTGGCTTGATCGATCCAGTCTGGAGAACTGCTTGGGTCAGCGATGCTCAGTCAATTTGCGGTGATGCAATTGAAAGGTGAGCAGTAGCCGCAGTTTTTGCCAAACCTAACTTGCAGATCGATCAGACCATACTGGGCGCTTCACAGCGATCCACAAACGACAGCGCCGGATTACATTGCCGTCGGCGCTTCAGATTCATGTCTAGAAACCAAAGAGGTCTCCACGGATAGTTAACCAGAGGATAACGCTTCAATGGCGTGGGTGCCTTCCTGCACTGAATCGATACTTATAATTTAACATCTGACTGAGATCATGCAGGGTCGGGAATTACTAACCGTAAGGCCACATCGTCATCTGCCCCTAACCGAGGTCTGGCGATCGCCCGCTTCCCCATAATCTTAGGAATTATTAATCCACAGTGCCCTTCTAAACCTCAGTTAGTTCCCTAGAATGTAGGTGTAGTTCATTGACTGCCTCGAGCCGTTAATGTACTGATAAAAATTGCCCCTGTCGATAAAATTTGATACACGCTATGGCTACTGAAAACGAAGTTCGACAGTATCTTGCCTACTGGTTTCAAGCCGGAAAAGGTTTAGTCATTAACAGTGGACAGGGGTACTGCCGACCCGATCGGGTCATTCAGGGCGATCGCTACAGCCTGGAGTTTGAGCAATGCTGGGATCAGGTCCAGGCCTCCGATGCTGGCGACTGCTACCTGGAAGGCACCAGCCAAACCATCTCAGATTTGCTCTCCCCTTCCTGGGATGTCTCCCCCTGCGCCCGCTGCGGCATGCCCGTTCCCATGATCAGCATTGGGGTGGCATCAATGCAGTGCCCCTGCAACGACATGCCCACCTGGCCCAATCAAGACTTGCCCCAGCCGCGATCGCCCATCAACAGTAGCGATCGCCTGGGTAAAATTCGTGAGCGACTGACGGCCTCTGAACCCGGAGATTGAACTCGTTTGTAGCCCGATTTTTATTAACGATTACCCTACGCCATGTTGATGGATCAACGTTTGGGGGTGTCTAACGGCCCAACTCCCAATCCCGCATCTGGTGCAGCCGACCGTCCCGCAGTTGCACCACCGGATGATCGGACATCCGCACCAGATGCTCGTCGTGGGTAGTAACGATCACCGTGATGCCGATGGCGTTGAGCTTCTTCAAAATCTTAATCACCTGCCAGGAGTTGTGGGCGTCCAGGTTTCCTGTCGGCTCATCCGCCAGTAAAATCGGCGGCGTGCTGACGATCGCCCTGGCAATGCTCACCCGCTGCTGCTCTCCACCAGACAGCTCATCGGGGAAGCGATCGGCCTTGTCCTGGAGTCCTACCATCTTCAGGGTGGGCAGCAGGCGGCGGTGAATTTCCTTGCGGGTGAATCCCTGCGCCCAGAGCACAAAGGCCACATTCTCGGAGACGGTGCGCCGGGGAATGAGCTTGTAGTCTTGAAACACCACGCCGATTTTGCGGCGCAGCATCGACAGCCGGTTGCCCCGCAGTTGGGAAACGTCTACGTTATCGATCAAAATGCCGCCCTGGGTACACTTTTCTTCGCCGTAGAGCAGCTTCAGCAGGGTGGATTTCCCTGCACCCGATGGCCCCGTGACGAACCAAAAATCTCCCCGGCGCACCTGCCAGGTGACATTATCGAGGGCCTGACAGCCGTTGGGGTAGGTTTTCGTGACCTGCTCCAGGCTAATGAGCACACGGGCGGGAGTGGTGCGCTGCCCGCGCCCCTGAGATTCGGCAGCTGGTGGCATGGCACCTTTCAAAATTTCAGAGAAGGTGCGCGTCGAGGCATCAGTGGAAATAACGGAGGGCATAGGAATTCACCCAAACGATTAGAGGAACTGGAGCACGAGGTAAATGGGGGCAGGTTGACGATCATGGAGGCATATTGTAACGGCAATCGCGGTGGGAGTCACGAAATGCGATCGCCATCCTTGACAAAGCGCAACTATCGGCGGGAATAAATTAGACTGCGCCACGCGAATTGGGGCAGGGCCATCATGCGCCGCCAGCGCCAGGGTTCTTGATAGAGGCGATAGGTCCATTCCAGGTGGTTGTTCCGCAGCCAGGCGGGGGCGCGGGTTTTGACCCCCGCCCAAATGTCAAAGCTGCCCCCTACGCCAATCCAGATGGCCTGTGGGCAGAGGTGGCGATGTTCCGCAATCCAGAATTCTTGACGGGGCACGCCCAGCCCCACGAGAATCAGCGCCGGTTGGCTTTCCTGGAGCTGCTGGCAGAGCTGCTGCTGTTCGTCGGCTGAGAGGTAGCCGTGCTGCACCCCCGCCAGTGATAGGGTGGGAATCTGGCGCTGCCAGCGCTGGGCCGCTTCCTGGGCAACATTGGGCGCGCCGCCGTAGAAAAAGATGGTGGACTGGGGCGATCGCGATCCCACGTAGCGCAGGAGATCGCTAGCCAGCTCAATACCAGGACATCGCTGGATGCGCTGACGGCGCAGCCCTAAATAAAGCACAATCCCGGCTCCATCGGGAACCACCAGCTCCGCACGGCGGATAAGGGCGGCCAGGGCCGGGTTTTGTTCAGCCTGCATCGCCATTTCGGCGTTGAGGGTAATGACATGGGTGCCCTGGCTTTGCTGCAGGCGAGACGCCAACCAGGCCAGGTAATCATCGGACAGATGCAGGGGAAGCCCCAAAACATCACTGTGGCGAAGCGATGGCACGTTCGCAGGCGAACCAACCGAAGCGTTTAACATAAGCGTCTAACACAGGGCAATGCTGCCTCACACCGCTTATATTATGCCTGCATTCTGCCCGATTTCAGAGCCGATAAGTAGAACTGCATTGAAAACCGAAGGTTAGAAAACCGGGGGAGCGCCTCGGCGGGGCGCTCCCCCGGTTTTCTAACATGAATTTATTTGTGCTGACCTACTTACACAAGGATTATGGTCATGAAAATTAATTGATGGAGAAGTCGGCCTAAGCTCCCGGTAGAAACGGGTTTATCAGGCACACCGCTGCAGCGTGCCGTCGGCATAGAGTTCTAAGGGAACGAGCTGAACTTTGCCATTCACCTTTTCTTTGGAATAGACGATTTTGACCAGTGGCGATTGGTTATGATTTTTGCGGCGAGACATCTTGGTATTCTCCTAACTGCACAATAACTGCTAACTACATGAGAACTGAATAAGCTGGAACACTCACCCAAACTTTCTAAGAAGTTGCGGCATTTAATACCTTGAATGGAGGGAAAGGGTGATTCCGTTGTTAGCTAACTACAAGTGCTGTACGCCTTTGTCCGAACAGTTCTCATGAATCTATTAGGGTACAGGTGAAGGGCGAATTGAAGCACCTGACGGTAGAGTTGGGTGGGACTGTTGTCCCCTTTCTCTACACTTCTAAAGATGGGACATTTGCGGCAATTACAACTCTGTGAAGATACAGAATTTCAGGGGCGATCGCAACAGGAAATCGGCAAATTCCCTAAGACATTTGCCCTGCTGCCAAAGTTACGGAAAGCGATTTGCTAAATTTGATACAAAGCTAAGGGGGCTCGGTTCCGTAAGGTCTGAATTACAATTGACTTCGCGGTTGGTTGCTACCAGGTAGCTGATCGCCCCCAGCATCACTTGTCGCATCATCGGTTCAGGAGTCCTCATGTTGCATTCGTCCCCAACCACGTCCTCGACCACCCAAGCAGTCCACAGCGCCCCACCAGCGTCTTATGCAGCGCGCCTAGATGCTTACTACCGGGAAGTGAAGGCCCTCATTCTGTGCCGACAGACGCCGCTCATGGGGCTGCTGCCCGCCAGCACCGCCATCAACATTCACGGTAATTACACGGATGCCTGGGTGCGCGATAATGTATACAGCATTCTCGCCGTGTGGGGGCTGGCGATCGCCTACCGCAAACTCGACGAAACCCAGGGGCGCACCTACGAGCTGGAGCACAGCGTCATCAAGCTGATGCGGGGCTTGCTGATGGCCATGATGCGGCAGGCCGAAAAAGTCGAGCAGTTTAAGGTCACCCAGGATCCTCTGGATGCGCTGCACGCTAAGTATCATCCCCAAACCGGCGATACGGTGGTAGGGGACGATGAGTGGGGCCATCTGCAAATTGACGCCACATCCATCTACCTGCTCATGCTCGCCCAAATGATCAGT
>JAYKGU010000283.1:0-33310 GCA_035285585.1 Synechococcales cyanobacterium | reverse complement strand
AAAGATATTGTAGTTTCTGGAAAGAGTGAGGTTGAGATTTTAGAGGATTTGTATCCTAAGGAGGAAATATCATCCGACAGCATGATGTCAGTATCACGCTCATTCATCGAGAATGCCCAAATGAGCCAGTTCTGAAAGTTTAGAAAATCTAAGCAGGTAGTCTAGACGACGGAAGACAATTGGAGAGAAAATTCATTAATATAAAAGGGATGCTGAATACCTTTTGACGGCGTTTTCGCTCAATTTCACCCTTACAAAAAGATTCGTGAGCTATTTGCTCCTTAGCAACTCGCCTTGCTCACCTAACGGGATGAAATGTCTTCCATTAGGACTAACCCCTTTATTAGAAGATAAAAGTTCAGCATCTGCGTTAGTTTTTGAGTTACAAAGAGAGTCAATAATTCAAAGACGATTAGCTGCTCCATTTAGCGCTGGAATGACAAATATGACTTCATTTGACGATATCTATCAATTTTTTCGGAATCCTCCCCCTTTCTACTTAAATAAAGAGCTAGCAGTTTGCTACGTGCTTGCCGTGCTGCTGCGCAAAGACTCTTACGGCACTGAGCTGATTCAGTTACTGGAGACGGAGTACCCATCCTACCGCCTCTCGGACACGGTTCTTTACAGTGCCCTCAAGTTCCTCGAAGATAAAGCCGCCATTACGGGCTACTGGAAAAAGGTAGAGGGGCGGGGCCGTCCCCGTCGAATGTATCAAATTCGTCCAGAGTGGCAGCGGGAGGCCCGCGAACTGGCTCATCTGTGGGGTGAATATGCAAGTCACAACACTTCCAGGGTGGCTATTAACAGCGGCATAAACCCCTCTGAGAATGATGCTTAGCTCTTTGGTGTAGGGATGCAGGGCGATCCATCCAAATCGAGGCATCTATATTGTTAATGGATTTCCTAACCTACCTGAGTGCGGGTATCAATTAAGGCGGGAAAGTGGAGTGCGGTGCGCTCACTTTCCCGCTGATCTTGTCTCGCAAACGGCAACCCTTTTTGACGTTTCAGGCCCATGCCAGGGTTTGCGGCAGATAGATTTTTAGTCAGGAGTGGCACTACAGGCGTCTGGATCAACAGCCTGTCGTAGCGCATTTGCTGCACCTGCCGCCCTTCCGGCTAGAATGCGATCGCCCGTTGCCGCCACGCTTAGCGCTTCACAGCCAGGAGGCGCAGGAAACGTCAGGGCTAATTTGGCAGACAGGATGGGGGGAGCCTCAAACAGCAGGCTGACGAACTGCTCGTCTTCATATTTGTCGAGAAACTTTGCCTGCTGCTCAAAGAGGCGCTGGACGACTTGAGGATATCCCTGACGGGGGATGCCGAGCAGTGCCCAGGCTTTCGAATTTTTGGCACGGCGAAAGCGGACGGTTGACCAAAGGGAAAGTTGGGACGGGTTCGCTGTTGATAGGTTAGCCATAGACGGAATGGGGTTGATCAGGTGAGCAACACTGCATCTGAAACAATTGTACTATAAATTGTTTCATTCAGCCAGGCTGGTTTTCTGTAGACCAGCTAAATCTTGATTTTTAGTAAATCAAACGCTGAGCAGTCGCCATTCCAGGCTAGAGTGATGGGGCCTAAAGAACCTTAACCCGAAAGCGTGTTAGAACACATTACTTTGCCTGAGGGGGTTTTGCCCCCCGTTGCTCCCTATTCCCATGCTGTGCGTGCTGGGGATTTTTTGTTTGTCACCGGACAGCTTGCCGAAGACCCAGAAACGGGCCACGTTAATCGTGGCGCAATTGAAGACCAGACCAGGCGTGTTATGGAAAACCTGAAGCTGGTGCTCGATCATGCAGAAACCGGCTTTGAGCGGGTGGTGATGGCGCGAATTTTCATAACCGACTTTCGATTTTACGACGTGGTCAACCGTATCTATGCCTCCTATTTCACAGCGGGCAAGATGCCGGGGCGCACAACGGTGGCGGTAACTGCCCTGGCTGGATTCGGTGACATCGAAATCGACCTGATCGTATATTGTGGTGGGTAAGTGTCTGAACATCAATAAAGCACGTGGGATGCGCCCCCCGCTGGAAGGCACCCCACCATAGCCTCGTCTATTTATGGCTACCTACTTAATTGCGTTGAGTCTTTTTGTTCGGTCTCACTTATGAATCGACCGCTAATCCCGTTAGGACTTGCCCCCAATGCCTGGGCCGTCAATGCGGAGAGAGCCGATCTCACCCGCCCGCCGCTGCCCGTTCGTCTGATGACGCTCACGACGGAGACAAAGACCCTCTCCCTGGATGCGTCAAAGGCAGCGTTACTGGTAATAGATATGCAGAATGATTTCTGTCATCCAGATGGCTGGCTGGCCCATATCGGTGTAGACGTTTCGCCTGCCCGTGGAGCGATCGCCCCCTTACAAGCCCTCATCCCCACCCTGCGAGCGGCTCAAATTCCCATCATTTGGGTCAACTGGGGCAACCGACCGGACTTACTCAACATCAGTGCGGGGCTACGCCATGTCTACAACCCCACCGGAGAAGGTACGGGGCTGGGCGATCCCCTCCCAAAGAATGGTGCCCCTGTACTGATGAAGGGCAGTTGGGCGGCGGCGGTGGTTGATGAGCTGGAGCAGCTACCGGACGATATTTACGTCGATAAGTACCGTATGAGCGGCTTTTGGGATACGCCCCTTGATAGTATTTTGCGGAACCTGGGGCGCACCACCCTGTTTTTTGGCGGCGTCAACGCCGACCAGTGCGTGATGGCGACGCTACAGGACGCTAATTTTCTCGGATATGACTGCATTCTGGTGCGGGATGGCACCGCCACGACCTCGCCGGACTATTGCCTGAAAGCAACGCTGTACAACGTGAATCAGTGCTTTGGCTTTGTCACCGATTCTGCATCGATGATTCAGGCTTTGCAGCCATTGATTTAGGCCCGGTCTTAGATGCTTTGCCGGTAGGCTATGCCCCTTCGCACCCAGCGTCCGCTCTCCCCTCCATCCACCTAAAGGAGAAGTAACCATGGACATGGATACCTGCGTAATTCCAGTTTTCAAGGCTCCCCCTGACTATCAGGCTTACCGCATCAGCCCTCAGGATACGAATCGGCTGGCGATCGTGTTTGATCCCACCATTGCCAATATGTCACTGACCTACTGCATTGAAATCTTTGATATCGGCGGCAAAACCCCGGCTAACCGCCATCAGCTTGCGGTCGAAATGTTCTTCATTCTCAAAGGGGAAGGACAGGCGAGCTGCGATGGCAAAACGGTGCGCGTGCAGGCGGGAGACAGCATTTTAGTCCCGCCCAAGGGCACCCACGTCATCGAAAATATGGGAAACACCCGCCTCTATGCCCTCTGCATCATGGTGCCCAACGAGGACTTTGCCGAACTGATCCGCAGCGGCACGCCCGTTGAACTGGATGAAGAAGACCTGCGGGTGCTGCGGCGCACCGATGCCCTGGTCACCTGTAACTAAGCTCTGGATAGACTCAAGCCAGGGCCAAGCTGCCCAGCCAAACTAGCCAAACTGACCGCTGACGTAGTTTTTGGTGGCTTCTTCCTTGGGATCGTTGAAGATCTGCTCAGTGGGGCCAAACTCTACCAGGTAGCCACTCCGCTTGCCCTCTTCGGTAGGCTGGGCGTTGAAGAAGGCGGTGTAGTCCGAAACGCGGGTGGCCTGCTGCATGTTGTGGGTGACGATGACGATAGTGTATTCCTCCGCCAGATCGCGAATCAGATCCTCGACCTTCAGGGTGGAGATGGGGTCGAGGGAGGAAGCGGGTTCATCCATCAGTACGACATCTGGCTCAGTGGCGATCGCCCGCGCAATGCACAACCGCTGCTGCTGACCACCAGAAAGGGAGAGGCCATTATCCCCCAGCTTGTCTTTCACCTCATCCCAGAGGGCCGCGCCCCGGAGGGACTTTTCGACCACTTCATCCAGATCCACATCTTTCTTCTTCCCGGTAACGCGAATGCCATAGGCCACGTTGTTGTAGATCGACTTGGGGAAGGGGTTGGGCTGCTGGAACACCATGCCAATGCGGCGGCGCACCTCAACGGGATCAACCTCATCGCCGTAAAGGTTCTGGTCATGGTAGTACAAACAGCCCTCCAGGTGAAAGCTTTCAATCAGGTCGTTCAGGCGGTTGAAGCAGCGGATTAGCGTACTTTTACCACAGCCAGACGGGCCAATGAACGCCGTGATCTTGCGGGTGGGAATTTCCATGTTCACATCCCGAACCGCCAGAAAGTCGCCATAGTAAACGTTCAAGTCCTCAGTCCGGAAGATGGTTTCGCCCAGGTCGCCACTGCGGTCTACGTTGCGATGCCTGGGATCATCACCTTGATGGTGCTGCCGGTCGTTGGACTGCTGGCGATCGGTGTTTTGATCTTGATCTGTGCTTTGATTAGAGCGAGAGTCAGGTGTCATGGTTCTTCTGCTTAGTTCAATAGTCGGTAGCAAGGCGCGAACTCCCATCCTCGGTCACGCCTCAGAAATTTTCCATCAGTAAATGCGGTTGCGGGTGGCCCAGCGGGAGAGGATGCTGGTAATCAGCACGATCGCCACTAGAATCAAAGATGCCGCCCAGGCCAGCTCCTGCTGGTTCTCATAGGGCACAGCAGCGAAGTTATACACCAGCACCGACAGGGAAGCGATGGGCGCAAACAGGGAGTCGATGGGGTTGTCCAGGCTGAAGGTCCAGTACTGGGCAAAGAGGGCGGTGAAAATCAAAGGAGCTGTTTCCCCGGCGGCCCGCGCTACGGCCAGGGTTAATCCGGTGGCGATCGCCGGTAACGCCGCAGGCAACACCACCCGCAGCACGGTTTCGTAACGGGAAGCCCCCATGCCCACCGAAGCCCAGCGCACTTGCTTGGGTACAATCTGCAGGGATTCGTCGGTCGTTCTCACGATAATGGGCAGCATGAGGACGGCCAGGGCACAGCCTCCGGCGATCGCTGAATATCCAGTGACCTGGGTGAGCACCAGCAGTCCGTAGATAAATACCCCAATCAAGATGGAGGGCACGCCGCTGAGGACGTTGGTGGCAAACCGAATCCAGGTGGCGATCCGGCCCCTGCTGAACTCTGATAGATAGATGGCGGCCAGCACGCCAAAGGGGACACTGATTAAGGCACCAATGGCCACCATCACCAGCGTACCCACCAGGGCGTTGGCAAAACCGCCGCCTTCATCTTGCAAGGGGGGTGGGGGTAGCTCGGTGAAAGCTTGAAGATCCATGCGGTTGATGCCTTGAATCACCACGTAGGCAATAACCAGCACCAGCGGGATGATGGCGATCACCAGGCAAAGACCAGAGAGTACCGTCCAGGTGGTCTCGCCAATGGACTGCCTGGAGCCACGCTGGCGACTGATACCGCTGGGGTTTTCTTTGGGTGAAGGGGTCCGGGATAGTTGATTACTGGAGGACATTTGCTTTCTCAGGCACGGGACGACAGGGTTTTCGGATAGGTTCTTAGTAGGGCTTAACCTTACGAATAATGAGTTCGGCAGCCATGTTCACAATCAGGGTCAGGAAAAACAGAATCAACCCTGCGTACATGAGGGATGCAACCTGAAGGCCGCTGGCTTCGCGAAACTGATTTGCCAGCAGCGAGGCGATGGTGTTGGCAGGAGCCAGAATGGAGACATTGAAGTTGTTGGAGTTCCCAATCAACAGCGTCACCGCCATCGTTTCTCCCATGGCCCGACCCAGAGCCAGCATCGCTCCACCGACGATGCCGGAAAATGCTGCCGGGATGAGTACGCGAAAGATCGTCGTCCACCGGGTCGCCCCCAACCCCATGGATGCCTGCCGCAGGCTGGGCGGCAAGGAAGCCAGCGAATCGCGGGAGATGGCGGTGATGATGGGCAAAATCATGACGACGAGAATGATAGACGCTGGGAACATTCCTGGGCCGATGTACTGGGTCTGGAACAGAGGAAACCAGCCCAGGCTGTTGTGTAGCCACTTGCCAATAGGCTGTAGGAAAGGAATGAGGACGAAGATGCCCCACAGGCCATAAACAACGCTGGGAATCGCCGCCAGCATTTCTACCATGAAAGTCAAGGGTGTGCGAATCACCTGGGGAAGAAAGCCTTCACTGAGGAAAATGGCGGTGCCTACTCCCAAGGGCAGGGCAAAGAGCAGGGCGATCGCCGAACTCACCAGGGTTCCATAAATCATCGGCCAGGCACCATAGTTCTGCTCAACCGGGTTCCAGGCGCTGGTCCAGATGAAGCTCAGCCCGAATTCTTTGATAGCCGGAATAGAGGCAATGCCGACCTCAACGGCGATCGCAATCAGCAAAGCGGCAACGGCGATCGCCAGTATTAATGTTACCCAAACGAAGGTTTTGTCTGTCCACATCTCCCGCTTCGAGCGGGGGGACACTCTTGGTTGTGAAGCCGAGTTGGCTTGAGCAGTTGAAGTCATAGCATGTCTACTTAATTCACTATCAGCAGTAAGGTCTGGCAGTAGTAAGGTCTGGGTATTTCACTTAGGCTGCTTTTAAGTTACGCAACTGATCAACTTTATGAACATCAAGCGCCATCAAGTCGCTTAAAAGCCCAGAACATTTCATACAGCCCGTAAATCGTTTAGTTCATTCGAATACTTGAACTTGAATATTTAATCGGCTAAGAAAGGCGGTTGCGATCGCCGATAGCACTTGTTGTTGCCCATTGCAAAGCAGTGGCGTTCTGCAGCCTTGAATCTCTCTTCAACTATCACCGATCATTCCGTCTTAAGGGTAAAGATTAGGTTAACAAGGCCGAATAACACTCCATAGGCATAAATTGAATCGACCAATTTATTGCTCACGTCTATCCTTAGAAGTACTTCTCTGCGGTTCGATTTAGATAGGTAGATCGCGACGATTAATGGCGTATTTCAGATTTTTAATCTGCTAGCATTATGACCATAGCTTTCCTGGTAAACAAAACAGCCTAAAGCAAAGCTATCGTACTTGCCTCAGCCCACCAAAGTCTTTCAGGACAACAATTTCTCAGATGCGTTTCATAGGAATATCCAATCAGTGGCCCATAATTTGAGAAAATTTGAAATTTTGCCTGAAAACTTTATCTGGAAAGACTTATAGCCCTCTCAACGCCCATTGTTTTCATATTCCAAAAGAACTAGAAAGCAATCGCCAGATAGAGCGATCGCTAGCAATTCTTCAAATACTTAACTGGCTAAAGTCAGAGATTATGAACTATCACAAATCAAAATTTTTTATTGCCTTTTTTTCGCCGTCAAATTCATTAACCTTGCCTTTACCTTTGCTGAATAGGATTTGAGCGAAGAGATTTGACCTGAGGGCATTTCAAGTATGGTATTTAATAGTTCTTTGCAATTGAAGCGCTCATTTTTTATGGGGGCGATCGCCGCCCTTGCCTTCGGCATTGGTGCCTGTGGTGGTAATGAAACGGCAGAAACGACCACTGACGAAACGGCAGGCGGTGCCGGAGAGGAAGCAACAGAGGCGGCGCAGGGCGGTCAAGGTGAGGAGGTTTCCTTCAACAACCTGACCCTCAGCGGCGCAGGAGCATCTTTCCCGGCTCCCCTCTACCAGACCTGGTTCTCCCAAATTGGCGAAGAGTACCCCGGTCTGCAAATCAACTACCAGTCCGTGGGTAGCGGTGCAGGGATTGAGCAGTATCTCTCCGGTACCGTTGACTTCGGTGCAACCGACGCTCCTTTGACCGAGGAGGAGCGCCAGAGCTTCATCGACCAGTATGGTAGCGACCCCATCCAGGTACCGATGACGGGGGGTTTGGTGACCTTTGCCTATAACCTGCCTGAAGTCGAAGGGAACTTGCAACTGACCCAGGATGCCTACTGTGGCATCGTTACCGGCGAAATTACCCAGTGGGATGCGGAACCGATTGCATCTGCCAACCCCGATTTGACGCTACCCAGTGAGCCGATTACTTTTGTCCACCGTTCCGACGGTAGCGGCACCACCTTCCTGTTCACCAACCACATCAATGAAGTTTGCGGCAACTGGCAGGGTGGCGCAGCCAAGACGGTTGACTGGCCCGTTGGTGTAGGTGCCCAGGGTAATGAAGGTATTGCGGCTCAAGTACAGCAGACCGAAGGTGCCATCGGTTATGTCGAGTACACCTACGCAAGTGAGAACGACATCCCAGTTGCTACGCTGGAAAACGCCGCTGGTAACTTTATTGAGCCTTCTCCTGATGCGGCGGCGGTGGCCTTTGAAGACGTCACTGTTCCCGATGACTTCGCCCTGCTGATTCCCAATCCTGAAGGCGACCAGTCCTACCCCATCGTGGGGCTCACCTGGATGCTGATCTACCCTGAGTACGACAACGAAGAGACGGCCAAGGCTATTGAAACCATAGTTGATTGGGCGCAGAACAACGGTGCTCAATACGCTCAGGAGCTGGGCTATATTCCCCTACCTCAAGGCGTGTCTGACCGCGTCAAGAGCACCGTTGAGGAAGCCCTTGGTGGTGCCTAGTTCACATCATGAACCAGGGTTCGAGCAATAGCCCTGGATATACAAATCTATAAAGAGTGGGCGAAGCGCCCGCTCTTTTTTGCTGTGGTAACGCTCAGACCCCTTGTCGACACTTGCGGGCGCTGATTTCCTGATAAGCCTTCTGGCTCAATGCATCCAGCATCGCCATTGACTTTGGCTCAAACCGTCCCAGGGCAGCGTAGCTCACCAGGCCCAGGTATTCCCGCAGGGAAAGAAAAGCTACCCTGGCCGAAGGCAGACGCCGTGGCAAAGGAACCGGATGGGGGATTACGTCCAAACCAAAGCTTTGAAACGTTAGGGTCGCTCGCAGCATGTGGGGCGCGTCTGTAACGAGCACAATGCGCTTTGCTTCCAGGGACTGTAGCAGTAGAGAAGTAAAAAGAGCCTCTTCGTAGGTGGTCATGGCACAGCTTACCTCCTGAACCGACTGATCAATCTGATCCAGGACACTGGGCGATGATGGCGCAGCCAGATCTTCAATCAGACGTCGAGTTTGTACGGTGGCATTGTGCCCAATCACAAGCAGCTTAGGGGCACGCTCCTGCAGCCAGAGATAGGCTGCCTCCTGGTAGCGAACATCATCGGGGCGGCGGCTTAGCACCACAATGGCATCGGCAGGTTGCCCAGAATCACGGGGCACGAACCGCATCAAATTATCGACTGCTAAGGATGCGACGAAGGGTGAGGTGGTTACCAGATAGAAAATCAACAGCACCAGAGCAGGTTTACTGAGCCACTGTTTCAGGACGGGCGATCGCACCAGCCAGGGCACCAGAATTACCAGCAGCAGCACAACGATCACGATCCGTGGTGTTGCCAGTCCCTCAACAATACTCCAGTTCAACCTTGTCCAGATGCGGGTTGGCCAAAAACTCTGACCAAACATAGACCACTTGATCATGGGATTGACCTCAAAAATTAAGGGATGCAGTTTACGGCTAAGAAAGAATACGGAGGGCTGGTATTACCATCCGTCTTTTCGCTAGAGTTTTTGGTCAGCATGTCTCTTGGCGGCGCAGCAGCAGGCTGGGAACCAACCGCAGCCCTTTAGCGACAAAACTTACAGGTAGAACTTCCATTGATAAGGAGATTTTTGAGAATGATCCTACCGGACAACATAGGGGCAAATGGCCATTTGCCCTTACCAACCGTTTAACCGAAGGTGAATTTTTTCCTGGAAATCTCCTAAGCGCTTGAGCAATTTTAATTACACCTTATGGAGTTGTACCCTCCCGCCAGGGGCGCACACCCCCAGAAAATAATTTTGTCTAATTTTCTGCTGGGTACAGCAGCACCTCAGCCTTAGTTATAGCAACTCCCTTCTTGAGGCAATGCCACCGCCAGAAAGTTCTTTGTCTCTTAGAAAATCCTTTCCCTATCTTTAGAGAATCATCGCGATTGCCCTCTACTAATCCTTTTAGCATCGCTGCTATTCTTAGGAGGACGCTCGTAAATTCACTGGGGTGATTGGCGTGGCTGTTTCAACTCATCGGAAATTTTCCTTAGCTTCTCATATTGCTGCGCTTCGTCCCCGTCAGTGGACGAAGAACTTGGTTGTTTTTGCCGCACCCATCTTCGCATTCAGCATTAATGCGGAATCGATGTTGGGCAGCGGGTTAGCTTTCGTGCTGTTCTGTGCTCTGTCGGGCAGTTTCTACCTGCTTAACGACGTTGCAGACGTAGAGGCCGATCGGCAACACCCGGTTAAGTGCAATCGTCCGATTGCCTCCGGAATGGTGAAAGTCCCTACGGCGATCGCCATGGCGATTGTTCTCATGGGTGGTTCCCTCACCCTCGGCTGGCTCCAGTCGTTTGAGCTGGGGCGGACTCTCTCGGCTTACGCAATTCTGCAAATTGCCTACAACCTGAAGCTCAAGCGGACACCCATTCTCGATATTGTGGCGATCGCCACCGGGTTTGTGCTCCGTGCCTATTCAGGTGCTGCGGCCACCAGTATTCCCGTTTCCCACTGGTTCCTGCTGTGTACGGCAATGCTTGCTCTGTTCCTGGGGATTGAAAAACGCAAAGCTGAGCTTCGTCTCCTGAAGATTCAGGGCGGCAAAACCCGTTCAGTGCTGCGCCGCTACTCCCTGCCGCTGCTTTCCCGTATGGAAAGCACGGTTACTACTGGAGCGGTGATGAGCTATGCCCTCTGGAGTTCGGGGCCACTGGTTAACGGTGCCACCACTCCCTGGATGCTGATCACGCTGCCGTTCGTCCTGTACGGTATCTTCCGCTACCAGCTCCTGAGCGATCCCGAAGAGGTGGAGCGCCGCACGCGGGGTAGCGAGCATGGCGGGCAAACCGAGCGCCCGGAGGAGGTGCTGCTGCGCGATCGCCCCATTCTGCTGACGGTCGTGGGCTGGGTTCTGACCATCCTGGTGGTTCTCTGGCTGCAAAGACAGGGCATTATTCAGTAAACCTCAATCGAGAGAAATCGACAGTCCATGTCAGTCACCGTTGAACGTCCAATTACAGGCTGGGGGCGATATCCGGTTGTAACCAGCGCCCTCCAGCGTCCTGAAAAAGTGGCCACCCTGGAGCATCTCTGTCAACAGGATGACCCCTCCCTGCTCGCTCGGGGCGCAGGGCGCAGCTACGGCGACGCCGCCCTCAACGGCAGCGGCCAAACCATTCTCACCGAGCGGCTCAACCGCATGCTGGCCTTCGATGCCCAGACCGGGCGCTTGCGCTGCGAGGCTGGCGTCTCCCTCAAAGAGATTCTCGACGTGTTTGTCCCCAGGGGCTGGTTTCCCTGGGTGACGCCGGGAACCAAGTTCGTCACGGTGGGTGGGGCGATCGCCTTCGACGTCCACGGCAAAAACCACCATCAGGACGGTTCCTTCTGTCGCCACGTGCATCGGTTCAACCTGATCCTTGCCTCCGGGGAAACGGTGACCTGCTCCCGCGATGAGAACGCTGACCTGTTCTGGGCTACGGTGGGCGGCCTGGGGCTAACGGGCATCATCACCGATGTCGAACTCTCGCTCCAACCTATTGAAACGGCCTATATTAACGGACACAACATCAAGGCGCGTAACCTGGACGAGGCGATCGCCCTATTCGACCAGTACGAGCCTCTCTATCAATATTCCGTCGCCTGGATTGACTGTCTGGCATCGGGGGCGTCCCTGGGGCGCAGCATCCTGATGCTGGGCAACCACGCTAAGGTAGACGATTTGAATCCAAACCAGCGCCCTTATCCCCTGTCGCTGAAGCCCAAACAGCGCTTCCGGGTCCCCTTTGATCCGCCAGCGGGGCTGCTCAACCGCTATACGATGGGGGCGTTTAATACGCTTTACTACGGTCGCCAGTTCTCCCGTGAGGTGCGGGCGATCGCCGACTATGATTCCTTCTTCTATCCTTTAGATTTCATCTGGGATTGGAACCGCCTCTACGGCAAGCGGGGATTTGTCCAGTATCAGTGCGTTTTCCCCCCAGAAACCAGCCGCATCGGGCTAATCGAGGTGCTGGAGCAGTGCAGCCAGAAGGGCTGGGGTTCTTTTCTGGCCGTCCTGAAACGGTTCGGCCCCCAGGAGGGTATCCTATCCTTCCCCATGCCGGGGTTCACCCTGACGCTAGACATGCCCGTTAAGCCGGGACTGTTCGAGTTCCTGGAGCTGCTCGACCAGTTAGTGATTCGCCGGGGCGGGCGGGTCTACCTGGCCAAGGATGCCCGCCTCAGCCCCGAATCCTTCCGCGCCATGTATCCCAACTATGGCGACTGGCTGGCTATCAAGTCGCGCATCGACCCCACCAACCAGTTCAAATCCACCATGTCAGACCGGCTCCAGATCCAGCCAGCCCTGGGTTAGGCATGTTTAAGGCAACCTCAACCAACGGAACGCGTATGAGGGGAAAAACAGTTCTTATTATTGGCGCAACGTCCGCCATCGCGCGATCGCTCGCCCACCAGTTCGCCCAGCAGGGAGCCGCCCTCCACCTGGCAGCCCGAGACACTGCTGAAGTGGAGCGCATCGCCAGCGACCTCACCATTCGCTACGGCGTACCCACCTCCTGGAGTGCCGTCGAGGCAACGCGCTACGACACCCATCCGGCCTTTTTCCAGCAGGTGCTGGAGCGCACGGGGCGACTGGATGGCGTGGTCATCTCCCTGGGGGAGTTGGGCGACCAGTCGAAGGCGCAGATTGACTTTGACCATGCCCAGCGAATTATTCACTCCAATTACACCGGAGTTATCTCCCTCCTGACGCCGATCGCCAATTTTTTGGAGCAGCAGGGGCACGGCTTTATCGTTGGAATTGCTTCGGTGGCGGGCGATCGCGGTCGGCCCAGCAACTATGTCTACGGTTCCGCGAAGGCGGCCCTGAGCACTTTTCTGCAAGGGCTGCGCAGTCGGCTGGCGAAGGCGGGGGTTCACGTTTTGACGGTGAAACCCGGATTTGTAGATACCAAAATGACCTTCGGCAAGTCCGGCATGTTTCTGGTGGCCAGCCCTGACCAGGTCGCCGCCCAAATTCTGCGGGCACTCAACCGGGGGCAGAACATCGCCTATGTGCCCTGGTTCTGGTTCGGCATTATGTCCATCATCCGCGCCATTCCTGAGTTCATCTTCAAGCGGCTTAACCTCTAATGACTCCAGTGCAACCTGACTCGAAGCCCGTCGTAGCCCTGTTTGACTTCGACGGCACCCTCACCTGTAGCGACTCCTTCCTGCCCTTTTTGCAAACAATGGTCAGCCCGTGGCAATACTGGTCGCGGATGCTGCTGCTCAGCCCCATCCTGGGGGGCTACGGGCTGAAGCTGGTGTCCAACTGGAAGGCAAAGGAAGCCGTGCTGGCTCAATTTGTTAAGGGGCGCGCTGAAGCAGACCTGGCCAAACTGGGCGATCGCTTCGCCCAACAGGGCATCCCCAAACTACTGCGGCCCGAAGCCGTCAAGCGGCTGCGCTGGCACCAGCAACAGGGACACCGCACCATCTTGGTCAGCGCCTCCCTCGAAGCCTATCTGATTCCCTGGGCACGGGAAATGGGCTTTGAGCAGGTGGTGAGCACCCGCCTGGAGTGCCGCGATGGTGCACTCACCGGTCGGCTGTTTGGGCGCAACTGCTATGGTGATGAGAAGGTGGAGCGGCTTCGGGAAGTCCTGGGCGACTTCAGCCAGTATCGAATTTATGCTTATGGGGATAGTCGGGGCGATCGCGAGATGCTTTCCATCGCCGACCATCCCTACTACCGCCAGTTTCCCAACGAAGCGGAGGATCAGACTTCCGGGGATGACCCGCCCGCTAGCGCTCCCCCCACTGGTGGCGGCAACTGGGAGCGGGGACTGATTCTTTCAGTGGCGGTGGCAGCGGCGCTTTACCTGGGGCTGGTGCTCTGGAGCGGGGCCGACCAGGTGTGGCAGGCCATTGATTTGCTGCCCGTCTGGCTGATTCCGGCGATGGCGGCGATCGTTTTTTTTAGCTACTGCCTCCGCTTTATTCGCTGGCAGTGGTATCTGTCCACCATGGGCTACTGGGTGCCCCTGGGAGACAGCTTTCGCATCTTTCTGGCCAGCTTTGCCCTGACAGCGTCTCCTGGAAAAGCCGGGGAATCAGTGAAGTCCCTCCTGCTCAAGCGGCGATACGACGTTCCCATCCCGCCTACCCTGGCCGGACTATTTTGCGAGCGCTTTACCGATGCCCTGTCGGTGGTTTTGCTGATTTGCCTCAGTTTTTTCTCCATGTTTCGGGCGTCGTGGGCGATCGCCCTGGTCGGTCTCTTCCAGCTGGCTGTGATTCTGCTGCTCCAGCATCCCGCGTTCTTGAAGCAGCGAATTCTCAAGCCCCTCTCTCGCTGGCCGAAGCTGGCAGGCATTCTGCAAAAGGTAGAAGCCCTGATCGACAGCGCCAGCATTCTGTTGCGGCCCAAAATTTTGCTGGGCAGCACTGCCCTGGCGATGGTGGCCTGGGGCCTGGAAGGGGTCGCCTTCTACATCATTTTTCAACACCTGGGAGCCACCAGCGTCAGCCTCTACCAGGCGGTGCTTACCCACACCGGGTCGGGACTGCTGGGAGCACTGTCCATGTTGCCGGGGGGCATTGGCAGCGCCGAAGCCCTTACCGTCAGTCTGTCGATGATGTATGGAGCCAGTCAGATCGCTGCCGTCACGGGCACCTTTCTGATTCGCCTGCTGACCCTCTGGTTTGCGGTGGCCATTGGCATTGTGGCAATGCTGTCGTTGCAGCGATCTTCACGGCGTCCGGTCGGTCGCCAGTCCTAGCTGGGTGCTGAGGTCAGCGTCATAGACCGCTAGCTCCCAGTTTTGTGCGGCTTTAACCTGGTCAACCGTCAATCCCATTGCGCCCTGAAAATTTGTTCCCGACAGGTTGGCGTTGACGAGGTTGGCTCCAGCGAGATTGGCCCGACTGAGGTTAGCCCGGCTGAGGTTGGCATTGATTAACTTGGCATCGGTTAGCACCGCCCCAGAAAAGTTAATCCCGCTCAAGTCGGTATCGCTGAGGGTCGCCCGGGTGAGGATAGTCTGGCTGAAGTCCGTGCAGAGCGGATCGGCGTTGGCAGATGGGGGCAGACAGCCAATCTGGGCATTGGTTAGATCGGCTCCTTCAAGGGTGGCATCGGCCAGGCTCGCCCCCTGGATCTGGGCATCCCGCAGCTTTGCCTGCTGGAGCTGGACACCCTGAAGCTGGGCACCCCGCAAATCGGCACTCCAGAGGCCCGTATTCTGGAGGCGGGCATCCCGCAGCTCGGCAAAGGGAAGCTGGACTTTGGGCAGGTGGGCCTGCTGCACATCCAGCCCCCGGAGGCTGGTGCAGTTGGGCAGAAAGCCGCCAACGACGGGCATGCGGCGAAGGTCAGCATGGCCCCAAGTGCGGGGATCGAGCCAATCAACGGGGGGGCGATCGCCCCGCATATCCCAGTATCCGCACCCCTGATTGAGGGTCTGTAGCGCCTGAATCCGTCCGGCGTTGTCGGTGCGCCCTCCGGCATCGGTAATAATTTGCCATGCCTGGGTGTAGGTTTCCTGCTCACGGGTGTCCGCCTGGACAATGTAAAGCAGCAGCCCCAGCACGATGGTGAACTCCCCCAGCAGGCGGACGGTGCGCACAGAAAGGTGCTTGATCGCCTCAATGCCCTGGGCCGACCGCTGCTGATAAGCTTCAAACATTTGCCGATAGTCGTCGGTCCCAATTTCAGAGGCTTTAGCCAGCTGGATCAGGTGATAGTCCCGCTCCAGGGGGTCGCGAATGGCGCGCAGGCGAGCAAACTCCTGGCGGAGCTGCTTCAGTCCCTCGCTGGTCAGGGCATCCGGGGAAGTGGTTTCTGGCGATCGCTGTCGCTCAGAACGCGCTTCGAAGTCGGGGTCGTGTGAGGGCTGAATGGGCTGATTGGGGTTTTGACTAGAGGCACTGTCCATCACTTTCCTCCTGCTCCTGGGGTTGTCTCACGGTGATAATACCTAAGAAGTATTTCAGGGGCCGAAACAACTATTCCTTAAGGGATCGCTGACGGAATGAGAAGCTGGAAGCCATCGGCTGAGACTTAATCGCTGGACACGCAACAAAAAAGACGCCCAGGTGGGCGTCAGAATAGCGATCGCTTCGTGAGAATTAACTGCGGAGCGATCGCCCATTTCCGTGGTTCCTACTGGTTCATCAGAGTGTCCAGCTGCTGTTGAACCGGAGGGGGAAGCAGGACGCGGTTGACGGCGTGGATCACACCGTTGCCCGCCTGAATATTGGGCTGCACCACACTGGCATCGTTGACGATGATGCGGTCCTCAGCCACACGCACGGCCACACCGCCACCCGTCAGCACGGGAACAGTCCCCGTCGAAATGTCGCTGGCGGTTAGCTCACCCGTGGTTACGTGGTAACGGAGAATCTGCTGGAGAAGTGCCTGGTTCTCCGGCTGGAGCAGAGCTTGCAGCACGCCATCGGGGAGTTGGGCAAATGCTTCGTTAGTGGGGGCAAAAACAGTGTAAGGCCCTTCACCGGAAAGGGTGTCAGCCAGACCTGCGGCCTGTACTGCCTGTGCCAGTGTGCTGAAAGACTCGTTGCCCGATGCAACCTCGACGATGCTCTGGGCAGACGCGTCGTTGGACATGCCACTGCCCACTCCAGGCTGGGATTCATCGATCACACCGCCTTCGGTGTCTTCATCGTTGTAGGTGTCGCCGCCTACGCCAGGCTGGGAGTCAATGGCACCGCCATCGGTGTCGCCATCATTGTAGGTGCCTCCTGTGCCGGGTCGGGAGTCAATGACACCACCTTCGCTATCGCCATCGTTATAGGTGTCGTCGCCCAGGTCGGGTTGGGATTCGTCGACCGTACCGCCTTCGCCGCCTTCGTCGTTATAGATGCCGCCACCTTCGCCAGGCTGGGATTCGTCAATCACACCGCCCTCGGTGGTGTCGTCATTGTAGGCGTCACCGCCCACGCCGGGTTGGGACTCGTCGATCACACCGCCTTCAGTGGTGTCGTCGGTGGAATAGCCGGAGTCGTCGGTCGTTGGGTAGCCAGAATCGTCGGTCATCTGGGCGATCGCGCCAGGAGCGGTAGCGATGGTGAGACCCAGAAGTCCTGCCGCCAGCCCCAATTTTGTAGAGAGTGAAGCCATAAATTGGCGAGTCGTTTTCATATCAAAGCCCTCTTGAAATCCTCAAGGTTCTATTAAAAAACGTAAACAAATATGAATGGACTCCCCTCTGTCAATAGGCCCACATTTCGCCAACGGGAGCCGGATCTCCCCAATCGATGGCCTTGTTTCCTTCACAGGACAGATTCGCGGAAACCCGCTTACCTGGGATGTTAAAGAAGCAATTATTACTGAATCATTTGGTTGGATTGCTATGCTTAACAATCAAGTTAAAACGGCGGCCCTCCTGGGGCTGTTGAGCGGCCTGATCGTGCTGGCGGGATACTACCTGATGGGCAACGAGCAGGGGCTGTATTTGGGACTGGCGATCGCCACCGCCACCAGTTTCGGCTCCTGGTTCTTCTCAGACAAAGCGGCGCTGGCGGCCTACCAGGCCCAGCCCATCGAGCGGCATCAGGCTCCGGATCTCTATGCTCTGGTGGAGGAATTGAGCGATCGCGCCCAGATTCCCATGCCCAAGCTGTTTATCGTGCCCACCCAGTCCCCTAACGCTTTCGCCACCGGGCGCGACCCCAACCACTCAGCGGTGGCCGTTACTCAAGGCATTCTCGACCTGCTCTCCCGCGACGAGCTGGCTGGCGTGCTGGCCCACGAGCTGACCCACGTCCGCAACCGCGACACCCTCACCCAGGCGGTGGCGGGCACCCTGGCGGGGGCAATTACGTTTTTGGGACGGATGCTGAGCTTTGGCCTGATGTATGCCCCTGCCAACAATGACAGCCGTCGGGGTAGTAATCCCCTGGGCGTTTTGTTCCTAATTATTCTGGCTCCCATCTCGGCAGCTTTGATTCAAATGGCGATTTCTCGGACGCGGGAGTTTGCCGCCGATGAAGGGGCCGCGAACGTAACGGGCAATCCCCTGGCCCTGGCCGATGCCCTGAAGCAACTGGAGCAGCGGGGGCGGGAAATTCCCATGAACGGCAATCCAGCCATGTCGCCCCTGCTGATCATCAATCCCCTGTCCGCAGAGGGCTTGCAGAGCCTGTTCCGCACCCACCCCCCTACGGAGGAGCGCATTCGCCGCCTTCAGGAACTGGCCCAGCAGCAGCGCCAGCAGCCCTTTGCCTTGACCCAGTAGGGC
Source organism: Synechococcales cyanobacterium (assembly GCA_035285585.1). Classification (GTDB taxonomy): domain Bacteria; phylum Cyanobacteriota; class Cyanobacteriia; order CAKZMO01; family CAKZMO01; genus JAYKGU01. The sequence goes on along the minus strand of JAYKGU010000283.1, from coordinate 15,138 downwards.
GGCTTCTGAAAGTGTTCATCCCCTGTCCCGCCAGTAGCGCTCGATACATCCGCAGATTTCGCAGATTTCGCAGATAGGTGACTTCTCTTGACTTCTCTACTCTTTAATCTGCGCCCATCTGCGCCATCTGCGGATCAACACCATACCGCCCTGGCCAACGATAAAAACTTTTCCAGAAAATGCCTGAGTTACCTGTGCTTTTTTGGTTGTAGATTTCGAGACCTCTACCGATGACAGACTGGATACACCTTATTTCTGAATGGTCGGCTTCGATTAATCGCGTCTTTGATCAGGCCAAGCGTCAGGTTAAAACGGTGCTCGGCATCGAAGACCCGCTGCAAATCCTGCCCTACCGGGGGTATGGCACGCGCGATCGCCTCTATTTCATGGGGCGAGTGTTGCGGGATGAAGGGATCAGGCCAGGTAGCCAGGACACGCCCATTTGGGAAAATGCCCTGAATATGTTCCGCCGCTTTGAAAGCGACGAAGTCCCCGGTGCACGGCTGCGGCTCAACTTTGAAAATCAGCAGCAGGAGCTGGTGACCGATCAGGAGGGGTACTTTCGGGCGGAGGTGCGCCCTCAGGAACTACCGGGCGATCGCCTCCGCCATCAAGCCACGGTAGAGCTACTCGATCCCCAACCCCGCAAGAAAGAACAGGTGCGGGCGATCGCCGAGGCCATTGCGCCCCTGCCCACGGCTAAGTTCGGCGTGATCAGCGACATTGACGACACCATTGTCCACACCCAGGCGACCGATCTGCTGCAAATGCTCTGGGTCGCCTATCTAGGCAATGCCCGCACTCGCCTGCCGTTTCCGGGGGTGGCTAAGTTTTATCAGGCGCTTCAGGCGGGCCAGGGCGGCCATGAGGGCAATCCAGTTTTCTACGTCTCCAGCAGTGCGCTGAATATGTATGACGTGTTTGAGGAGTTCATGGATCTGCATGAGCTGCCCGCCGGTGCCCTATTTCTCCGGGAAATGGAGCTGTCCCTCGAAAACTGGCTCTCCTTCAGCCACGAGGGCCATAAGCGCAGCAAAATTGAGGCCATCCTGGAGTGCTACCCAGATTTGCCGTTTATTTTGATTGGAGACAGCGGCCAGGAGGATGCCGAAATCTATCGGCGACTGGTCCACGACTATCCCCACCGGGTGCAGTGCATCTACATTCGCAACGTCAGCCAGCAGAAGCCCAAGCGACAGAAAGAACTGGAGGCGATCGCCCAGGATGTCCAGTCCCTGGGTAGTCCGTTCATCATCGTGCCTGACACCCTCGCGGCAGCCCAGCACGCCGCCGATCAGGGGTGGATCGTCCCCAGCACCCTTTCTGAGATTGAGCAAAACCAGGATTAAGGCGGAAAGCGAGGCAATGTAGGATAATCGAAACCGCCCGTTTGGGCGTTTTTTGCTTTGATAATCAAGAATGACTCCGCCCCTTCTCTCTCCTGATTTATTAACCTACTACCGCCGCCTGAGCCAGCACCCCTTCACCGTTGTGGATCTGGAAACCACGGGACGGCGACCTCCCGGCAGCCGCATTTTGGAAATTTCTGTGCTGCACGCGTCCCTGGCGGACGGCATTCGCCAGCAGGTAACTGACCTGATCAATCCTCAAATCCCCATCCCTGAGAAAATTAGCGAATTTACGGGCATCACCCCTGATATGGTGAGCAGCGCTCCGTCTGCATCGGAGGTATTACCGACCTATCTGCCGTTGCTCAGTACGGGGATTTTGACAGCCCACAACCTGGCATTCGACTACGCCTTTTTGACCGCCGAATTTAAGCGGATTGGCCTGCCGTTTTCCCGTCCGTCGGGCGAGCGGCTGTGTACCGTGAAGCTGGCCCGGCTGATGCTGGCCCATTTACCCTCCCGGAGTCTGCCCCACCTGGTGCAGGAATTTCAGTTTCCGGTCAACACCTCACACCGGGCGGCGGCGGATGCCCTGGCCTGCTGGCTGCTGGTGGAGCGGCTGTTTACCGAGCTGCACACTGAGACCGATGAAGTTTTGCTCAACCGTCTTGCCCAGGAATGGATGCCATTGCCGATGGCGGCAAAGCTGCTGGGCTGCTCCCGCCGCAAAGGACAGGCTTTGCTGGAGGCGGCCCAGGTCACAGGTCGGCCCTCACGGAATGGGCAAAGTACTCTGACCATGTACCGCCGGGGCGATGTGGAGCGGCTGGTCTATGAGCGGCAGGGAGGCGTCCAGTTGTCCTGGATTTGAGGCGATCGCCCCTTTCGGCATACCTGCCATCTACTGAAAGATTGATTTTGTTGGTATAAAAGCAGCGTTCTCCAGGGGAATACGCTATGGTGTAGACCGAAATGGTGAATGCCACCCCTGCGATCGCCCCACAGCGGGCGAGGGACTCGATCTGGAGATCAAAGCACAGCATGAAGCGAATGAAGGTTTGGCGATGGAGCCTGGTGGGAATGGTGCTGGTGCTGATGCTTTCGACCCTGCAACCCGGTCGGCTGATGGCTTGGAGTGGTGCGGCAGTGGGGTTGCCAAAGATTTCTTCAGGGGCGATCGCCCCTGAACCCGCAGCAGCCTCCCTCAAAGGGGATAACGGCCAGGAGCGCAGCGGCAAACCATTTGCCGAGTGGGTTCGCAATACTCACCAGCTTTCGGGGCTGTTTACGGTTTACCGCGATCGCGCTGAGTCAAAGGTCTACCTGGAAATTGATCCGCGCCAGCTTAACCAAAACTTTCTCTGCGTCACCACGATTTCTGCGGGAATTGGCGAAGTCGGGCTATATCCAGGCTGGCCCCTGGGCGACTTTCTTTTTCAGTTTCGGCGGGTGCAAGACTCGATTCAACTGGTTATCCCTAACCTTTACTTTCGTACGCGCCCGGACGATCCCCAGCGGCGATCGATAGAACAGTCCTTTAGCGATTCTGTCGTCGCTCGGCTGCCCATCCTCAGCACCCACCCCGAACGGGGCACCCTCCTGGTGGAACTGAGCGAGCTGCTGCTGAGTGGGCAAAACCTCACGGATCTCTCGTCCCTGATGACCTGGCTACTGGGAGGCAGCTACACCCCCGACACGGATGGAGCCTACCTTGCGGATGTGGGCGTGTTTCCCCTAAACCTGGAGATCGATGCGATCTACGGCTTTTCGGGAGGGGAAACCCTTCCCTTTTTCCTGATGGCGCTCCCCGATCGGCGGGCGTTTGAGCTGGGAGTCCACTACAGCATTTCCAAGCTGCCCGATGCCAGCAGCTACCGCCCCCGGCTGGCGGATGAGCGGGTGGGCTATTTTGTGGAGGCTTATCAGGATCTCTCCCAATTCTCCCAGAGCGACCCCTTTGTGCGCTACATTCAGCGCTGGCGGCTAGAACCCCAGAATCCCGATGCGGCCATGTCGCCCCCCAAGCAACCCATTGTGTTCTGGATTGAAAACACGGTGCCCCTGGAGTATCGAGACGCCCTACGGGAAGGGGCGCTGCTGTGGAATGACGCTTTTACAGCGGCTGGGTTTCAGGACGCCATTGAGGTGCGGCAAATGCCCAATGATGCTGACTGGGATCCGGCAGATATTCGCTACAACACCATTCGCTGGTTCACCTCCCTGGACTTTTTGGGGGCCAGGGGCGACCCCAGGGTGAACCCCCTCACCGGAGAAATCCTGGGGGCGGACGTCATTATTGATGCCAACGGCCTGCGCTTTGTGCAAAATATGTCAGGCTTTTTGGCCCAACACCCAGCTTCCAGGGGGGGCGATCGCCCCTCTACCGCCAGCCGCCCCCAACTCTGTCAGGACGGCCTGGGGCCACTCTATCGCCAGTGGCTGGCGGTCAGTCTGGGAGTGAATGGGGGCAATCCCACTGAACCGTCAATTGGAATGGCAGAGCCGCTCGTTCCCCCTGGGTGGTCAGAGGAAAATGATGTGTGCTTCAGTACGGGGCTGTCTGTCCAGGCGGCCATGGGCAGTCTATCCCTCACCCTCATGCAAAACGTCCTGCCCAGCGGCGAAACCATGCAGCAGTTTGTGCATGACTACCTGGTTTACCTGGCGGCCCACGAAGTAGGCCACGCCCTGGGGCTGCGCCATAATTTTCGCGGCAGCACCATGCTCTCGCCAGAGGAGTTGAACAACCAGAACCTCACCCAGCAGACAGGGCTGACCGCTTCCGTGATGGACTACATACCAGTAAACCTGGCCCCCCCTGGAACGGCACAGGGAGACTACTTCCCAACGCTGCTGGGGCCTTACGATCGCTGGGCTATTGAATACGGCTACACGCCCCTGGACGGCCTGGTGCCGGTGGCTGAGCAGCCAGAGCTGGAGGCGATCGCCCGCCGTGCCCCCACCCCAGAGCTGTCCTACGCCACCGACGAAGACGCCACCGATGGCCTTAACCCCGATGCTGTCCGCTGGGATTTGAGCAGCGATTCTCTAAAATACGCCCAGTGGCAGATGGAGAACGCTCGCCAGCTTTGGACCAAGCTGGAGCAGCGCTATCCCTTGCCAGGAGAGAGCTACAGTGAACTGCGCGATCGCTTCGACATGGTGCTGGCCTATTATTTTGAGCAGGCCCTGAAGATTACGCGCTACGTGGGTGGGCAGACGTTTAATCGCGATCGCCCCGGTGATCCCGCCGCCCGTGCCCCCTTTGAGCAGGTGCCCCTCGACCAGCAGCAGGCCGCCCTGCAGCTTTTGCAGGACTATATCTTTGCCGCCGATGCGTTTCAGTTTTCCCCTGATTTGATTCGCCAACTCGCCCCCTCCCGCTGGTGGCACTGGGGCAGCATGCCAACCCTGTTTCGGTTAGACTATCCGGTCTACGATAGTTTGCTGCTGCTGCAAAGCCTCACCTTAGGACAGCTGCTGTCGTCCGATCGCCTGGTGCGGATGCGGGACGCGGAACTGGTCTACTCACCAGAGGAACTCATTACCCTGCCCGAATTATTTGAGCACCTGCGGGCCATGGTCTGGACAGAAGTGCTGCAGCCAGCGGACTCAGTACAAATCTCTAGCCTGCGCCGGGGTTTACAGCGCCAGCACCTGGCTATTTTGACGAATATGACCCTGCGCAATGGGAGCGCGCTAGAAGAAGCCACCAACTTCGCTGATTTCGTCATTGCCGTGCAAACCGCTAATCCGCCCGAAGATGCTCGTATCCTGGCCCGTTACCAGCTCACCCAACTGCAAGACGAGGTCAGCCACCTCCTGCGGCGACAGCGGGAAGATATGGACGTGGCCACCCAGGCCCACCTGGAGGATGTGCGCGATCGCATTACAAAAACCCTGGATGCCCCCCTACAGTCACGCTAAGTAGAACTGCATTGAAAAACGAAGGTTAGAAAACCGGGGGAGCGCCCCGGTTTTCTAACATGAATTTAATTGTGCTGACCTACTTAGTTTCTCCCGCCAGTTGCCGTCGCTTCCACCATCCCAGAGTGCTCAGACTGGTGGGTAACGGCGGTTACAAAATCATGACAACTGCTCTGTTAAGCTGACTCCACTAGCGAAAGGACATTTGGGTACTGTGGGTTTGGTCAGCATTCAAATCGTTGAAGGAAATCCCCACCTCCGGTCACTCCTCGGCTGGCATCTGCAGCAAGTTGGCTATGTGGTGCTTCAGTCGGCGGACTTGAGGCAGGCGAGAGAATCCTGCCGTCTCAATCAGCCCGATCTGATCGTTCTAGATTCAGAGCTGCCGGACGGGGACGGGCTGGAGTTTTGCCGCTGGGTGCGCTCTCAGCTTGAGGCCCTGGTTTTGATGCTGTCTGCCCGCAATACCGAAGCCGACATTGTCGCGGGCCTCAAGGCTGGGGCAGACGACTATTTGACTAAGCCCTTTGGGATGCAGGAATTTTTGGCTCGGGTTGAAGCGCTTACCCGACGCTGCCGCAGCGTTGCAGTACCAGTCTCCCTCGACTATGGCGACTTGAAGATCGATCTGGTGCAGCGACGGGTGCAGTTGCGCAACGAGTTCATCGACCTCACACCCCAGGAATTTAGCCTGCTCTATGTGCTCGCCCAGGCCGATGGCGCGCCCCTGAGCCGTTCCGAGCTGCTGCAGCGAGCCTGGCCCGACGCCATTGATAACCACCGCACGGTAGACACCCACGTCCTCTCCCTGCGAAAAAAGATTGAGATGGATCCGCGCCAGCCCAACGTTATTCAAACGGTGCGCAATGTTGGCTATCGCTTCAATGTAGAGCTGTTGATGTCTGATGGTTCTATGTCTCGGCGATCGCTCACCTTCTCCAAGTCCGTTGCTTCGCGGCGATCGCTCTCAAAAATTGCCGAAGGCCAGTAATTTCTGCTGACCTCCCACCTGACTCACCCGTCCTGTCTAGGGCGGCGGACATCCCCACCTCCTCTTCGTTCCAGACAACGTTAAGATTTATCTAGGATGCCGAATGAGGAATGGCCACAATGGTACAAAAAGTTCAAAAATCCGAGCAGGAATGGAAGCAGTCGCTAACCGATGAACAGTTTCGGGTGACTCGTAAAAAAGGGACAGAACGCGCCTTTACGGGAGAGTATTGGGACAATAAAAAACTGGGCGTTTACAAATGTGTGTGCTGCGGGACGCCCCTGTTTGCTTCCGAAACTAAGTATGAATCTGGGACAGGTTGGCCCAGCTTTTGGGCACCCATCGACGAAGAAAACGTCAAGTTCGAGCAAGACCGCAGCCTGTTTATGACGCGTACCGAAGTGCTGTGCGCGGCCTGTGATGCCCACCTCGGTCACGTTTTCAACGATGGACCTCAGCCCACCGGGCAACGGTACTGCATGAACTCGGCGGCGCTAAAGTTTGATCCAAAAGATAGCGAATAGTGCGGCTGAAATGGCGGCATTGGCTGATATTCAGTATGCGGTTCATGCCCCCAATGCCTACATCTGTGACCACCACCAGCAGCTTCTACCCGAGTGGTCGCGACCCGCTCGGTCGCTGCTGGTAGTGCTACAGCGGTGCCCCATGTCCCCTACCCCGCCGAGCCAAGCTGTTGAAGCTAGCAAAAACCTCTTGCGCGATCGCTTTCTAGCCCTGGCCGAAACCATTGCCCAACCGCTTATGAGTCAGGGGCACCTGGTAACTTATTTCGACCCTAAAACAGGCTTACCCGCCAATTCTCCCGTGGGCAGCATGGCCATTGACGACGTAGCGGTAGCCCGTTCCCTTTTGGGATATGAAAGGATCTGCAACAACCAGTGCTGGTGTTTGGTTCACCCGATTTGGGGTCAGGCCGTTTACCCCTCCACCCTGGTGTCGTCCGCCAGCCACCACCACCTGCTGGAGGTTGTCCAGCAGGTTTTGCTGCTTCACGTGGATGCCCCCAGTTAGTAGCTTCCTCCAGTAGGTGCCCCCGTTGGTGCTGGTGTTGGCTGAGGCGGGTTGTTCGGTAGCTCATCAGTGGATTTGCCCTCCGGTAACCGTTTGGAGTACCACCAATCTCGCACATCGGGAGGGAGCTTATCCCAGTACAGGGTAATGATCATGGGTTCGCTACCATACTCCTGACTGAGAATTTCCACGGCGTAGGAGGGCGATCGCTTAGCTCCCAAATCTGCCACAAACCGTCTACCAATGCGCCGCCAACTCGGTTCTTTGCCCCGCCACTGAAGCCGACAGCAGGGCCAGGGCAGCTCAGCCCGATCAAATAACCGACAACATGGCCCAATTATTCGGTAGGTAAAATGACCGCCGGGGCTATATAAAAGATGCCCCGTGGGAAAGGGGTGGGTAGCCATAACGCTTAACTGGCAAGGGGCAAAACAGGGAAGCAATCGTCTATTTAGATAATTAGATAACCGGCTTACGCCAATCAGGTTTTTAAAAATTTAACGAAGTCCAGACAGATCATCCGGTTTTCAGTAAACTTCTTGAGATTAAACCCATAGGATAACTTGAAGTTTACCTTTTTTCTTCTATATCCGAGCAATCCTACTGTCGCATCTTTGGGCATAAATTTTTTAAACTGAAGCTGATATTAGACAAGTTCTTTAATCTTTTATCAGGTCTTGTTCCAATTCATTAGCCAAAAATCTTGCAAACCAGCCGACGTTGAGTGTGTGATTCTTGCAGATTTCGCTTAATGGGGAGGCTCTGCCAAAGACTTACCTGGCCGCGCTGAACCATTCCACCATACATCAGCTTCAGCTACCCATTTGGCAATAAGTAGAACTGCATTGAAAAACGAAGGTTAGAAAACCGGGGGAGCACCTCGGCGGGGTGCTCCCCCGGTTTTCTAACATGAATTTCATTGTGCTGACCTACTTAACATCAATTTTTTACGCTGTTTACTACGCTAATCCTATCTAAGAGGTAAGTTAACTGTGCCGACGTTAGCACCCTATGACCCAGATCAGTTTAGTACCAAGCAGTTTAGTACCGAGCAGTTAGATATGACGGTAAATGTCGGTTCCCCATCCGAACGCCAGGAAACGTTGTTTCTGGAGATGATTATCGGAGCCGCTGTTTTTGACTTAAATGGTTTACCCAAAGAATATTTTACTACTATTGACAACACTGATGTTAGCTGGGTGCAGACAATTTTCCAGGCTTTGGGACTGCGATCGCTCCTGATGTCGTCACTGCAAGTAGACGGATTTCATTACGCAACAATCCACGGTTTGCGCCATCGAGCAATTGTTGTCAAACAGCGCACTCGCTACATTGCTCTACTGGTCAACAAAGTCCATTTCGATGATCTGGCGGATTCAATCATTGACTGGATGCAGGAGTTTGATGCTAGCCGTCTCAAAACCGACCCACGATTCTGCCTGGTTTAAGCTGGTAGCCATCATCTCCCCTAGGGCTTACGTACTGCGTGCGGCGACCTGGCACGCTTAGGAAATTTCGGAAAATGTCCTCCCAAACGACATAGGGGCAAATAGTTATTTGCCCCTACCAATCGTTTAACCAAAGGTGAATTTTTTCCTGGAAATCTCATTACAGTGCATCGGGGCAGGGTGGAGCTAGGTTCGTCACATCGTACTTGCCCTCTGATTCAGGTTGATTGTCTTCTGGCACCGAGCGCGATCGCGGCAGGGTCACGGTAAATTTTGTAAACTGCGATTTACTTTCCACAGCGATCTCACCACTCAAACATTCGATCAGCTTTTTGACCAGAGCCAGCCCCAAGCCAGTCCCGCCCTGTCGCCACGGATCGGTACTGGGAACCCGGTAGAATTTATCAAAAATAAAGGCAATTTCTTTAGCGGGGATTTCTACCCCAGAATTAGTGACGATGATTTCGACCTGGTTCTCCAGGGCGATCGCCTCCACCAAAATTTTTTCTCCCGGCGGGGTGTACTTGCAGGCGTTGTTTAGCAGTTCCGTGACAATGCGCCCCAGGCTGACCTGGTCAGAACAAACGTTCAGGGGGTGCTGGGAATTGAGCGTAAGTATTAAGTGCTGATTGCGGCTGTCTGCCCGATTTTCGAATGGCTTGACAACCTGCGGCAGCCAGGCCTGTAAGTCAATCGACTCGTTTACCAGCGGCGGTGCTTTTGTTTCTAATCGCTGGAGATCGAGCAGGTCGTCAATTAGCTGGATTTCTCGCTGACACTCATTCTGGAGAACCTGCAAATAGTGGGACTCTTTCCGCCGGATATCCTGCTCAATTTCTAACCCTGATTCGGAATGGCCATCGGTGACCGAGTCTGCAAACAGCTTTGTCCGCTGCTCGTGAGTCATGGCGAGCATCCGACTGGCCAGCTTAATGTTGGCAACAGGAGTACGCAGCTCGTGGGAGACGGTGCTGAGAAAATCATCCTTTAACTGATTGAGTCGCTGCAGTTCTCGCACCTGGGCCTGGGAAGACTGCAGGAGCCGGGCCTGGCGAATGGCGATCGCGCACTGATTGGAAACCTGCTGAATCAGTCGAATCTCTAAATCCTTAAAGCCGCAGCCCTTATCATGAATGAGCCACAAATCCCCGATAACGCTGTTGTCGTCCATAATCGGGCAGGCCAGCATGGCTACCTGTCCCCGAGCGGGATTGGGATAAAGGGAACAAAACTGAAAGTGCTCCCCGGCTAATAACTGGGCATAGATTTGCGGTGAGTTATCCATACTAATAACCCGCCCCTGAACAGGAACCGTCGAGTTCGTATGTTCATAATGGACGATCGCAGTTTTGCTATTTAAGTCATATAAAGCGGCGTTACACGACAGCACGTCCAAACCTTCCCCCAGGGCCTGTACGGCTGTCTGCAAAATCTGACTTTCATCTAAGGAATCCCGAACTTTATCCGAAATTCGCTTTAATAACGCTTCATAATCCAGAGCTTGCTGTAGGGCATTGGCAGCCCGCTGACGTTCAGCAACCTGGTTAGCCAGTTCCTGGTTAGTGGCTTCTAATTGGGCTGCGCTGGGTAACGCCAGCGCTCTCGGTACAACGGCTATCAACTGAAAGACGACACTGACTGAGACTACAGCCGTGAGCGCTTTGATCAAGCCAAACAGCCAGTTGTTCGAGTACCAGAGCGTCCAGACATTGATGAGGTGAGTCAGGCCACACAGGCCAATGAATGCTGCGTATAGGATAAAAGTATCTCGAAACGAGCTATGGGGTCGTCGCTGCAAAAAATATATCAAGATAAAAGGGATAGAAATACACGCGATCGCAATCATTAAATCTGACGCGACATGAAAGCTAACAAGCCCCGGCTGCCAGAGGTAACAATGCCCGTGGGGAATAAAATCACGGAGTACAAAGCAATTTTTTATGACATCTAGCATTGAAAGATCAGGGAGCTAATAGATTTTGGTTTCTGCAAGCTAGTATGCCCAGTAGCCGGATCGGATATCGACAGTCCGGGAAATCAATCTCTGCTTGACAGTGCTGATTGCTATTTTGGTCGAAAATTTTGGAGAAAAATGTTCAAGTCTAAGGGTATTGACTTAGGAGATTTCCGGGAAAAAATTCACCCCCCGTTGAACGGTTAGTAGAGGCAAATGGTTATTTACCCTTACGTCGTTGGATAGGAACATTTTCAGAAATCACCTCAGCATCAGCTAGCTTCAGGAAACCGTACTAGTGGAGAGAGGTTTCCGAGTTCCCATAAATACTCGTGCTGGTGGGTGGACGGGGTTCGCAGTATAGGCATCTAGATAGCTGCTGAGCACGTCTTGGGCGTCCTCTTCCGACTCCAGGAGATATTTTGCGACGTACAAAAAGGGGCGGGTGCGAACTTCGGTAATTGGGGCGGGTTCCCAAATAGCAAGCAGGATGGCATCCCTGCTGAGAAACCTCCTTTCGGGAGGATAAGTAGATGCCGCAGTGTATTGCTGTAGCCTGACCGCCTTGAGGTGCTGAAAACGCCAAATAATTTCATGGTCTTTGTCCAAACCGTGCTGCCCAATAATTTCTAGCGTTGGGAAAGGGCTTTCGTAAACTACACCCCGGAAAGAAAGCTTCATAGGAATTTGTGGGTGATCACCATGGGGTAGATCGGGCTACGGTTTGCTTACTTCTGGCCTTGCCCCGTATTGTCACCATCGTGTGCGAACCCTCGCAACTCAGCGCCCTTTTTGTTCATTGTTACACTAACAGGGTTTATTCCTGGAGTCTGGCGATTATCAAGGGCAGATTGCCCTGCTGCGGTGATTTCATCTTCTCAGAATAACCGAAATTGAACCGCCCCTTTCTAGGGCTAACGTAACCCTGGCACTGCCCCCGTTAACGGCGATCTCCACCCAGCCATGGCTACCGACCAAGGCAGCCAGCTCCCCCTCCGCCCGATCCCCATAGGTGTGGCAGCCAGGGATGAGGCGTTCTCCTGCCTGAACAGACCAATCGGCGTTAGCTCGGATATCTTCGGGGAGCGCATGGGCTGGAACGTTGGTAATCAGATTCCCAAACTGGTCAATGTGTTGAATGTAGCCACTGAGGCGATCGCCCTGGTAAACCAGCGGTGGCTGGGGGAGGTGCACCAGGGAGGGTAGCTCAACCCGTTCGCCCAAATCCGTAATAGGGACGCCTGTAGCCAGAAAAGCGCCGACAGGGGCAAAAATGTCGCGACCATGGAAGGTGGTACTGGGGTGGGGCGATCGCCAGTAGGTTGCGTTTGTAAGCTGAACGGCTTTGACCTGCGGCCATTGTTCCGGCGGCACCTGCGTCAAAACCCCACTCAAGACCCCATTGTCAGGCCCGACTAAAACCGCTGTGGGAAGCTGGATGGCGATCGCCCGTCGCTGCCCTCCCACTCCTGGATCCACGACCACCACATGTACGGTTCCCCTGGGAAAGTAGGGGTAGGCACACATCAGACTGAACCGGGCGGCAGCGATGTCCTGGGGCGGAATGCCGTGGGTGAGATCGATGACGGTCAGGGTTGGATCGAGGCTGGCGATCGTGCCTTTCATAATGCCCACATAGGGGTCGGTGTAGCCAAAATCTGTGAGGAGAGCGATCGGGGGCTGGTGAGTCATCCGGTATGAGCGGTTAGAAATTGCACAAAAATAGCTGGATAGCTGCTAACTATGAGCCGAGATTAGCCAGAATACCGTTGCCGAATGTATTCGTAAACGGCGATCGCCGCTGCCTGCTGCACGTTCAATGACTCCACCAGGCCATACTGCTGAACGACGATCTGGCGATCGCAATCCGCCAGCACCGCATCCGGCAAACCCGTCAGTTCCTGCCCTAAAAGTAATACGGTTTTTTGTGGATACTGGAACTGGCCCAGGGGTGCGGCATCGGCAGCACAGTGCAGCGCAATACAGCAATATCCCTCAATTCTTTTTAGCTGCATCCAGGCCGGAAGCGCCTGGGTGTTACAGGAAAGTATCGGCTGCCACTGATGGGCAGACGCTGCCGTACCCCGAAACGCCCTTGTTTGCGTTTGCGCCAGATCGGGAACCACCAGCGCCTCCAGGCGAAAAACGTCAGCAATACGGCAGAGTCCGCCTAAATTAGCCGGATTTTGTACCAGTGAGGCACATAGGATTAGGGGATGGCGGGGCAGGTCGGCATATTGGTGGCGAGCGACGGGGTGAAGCGGTCGGGAAGTTCGCTTGAGGTTGGCCATGGCAGCCGCTGGTCAGGAGCTACGAGGATCTGGATGAATGCTTCTATGGTATAGCCCTAAGTAGAACTGCACTGAAAAACGAAGGTTAGGAAACCGGGGGAGCACCCCGGTTTCCTAACATGAATTTAATTGTGCTAACCTACTTAAACTTTGATATGAACATTAAAAACGGGTGAATCCCTCACGCTACAGGGGGAATCCACCCAAAATCTAAGCTTGTAGAGCTACAACGGCAAATTCAGCCCCAGCCGCGATTAGCAGGAAGGCGTCCAGACGCAGTTGCTTTGCCTCAGGAGATTGCCGATCTCTTAGCCGCCTACTTCCACCAGGTCAGGCGAGTCTGCGTGGCTGCTGTCTTCACCCTCAATTTCGCTGCTGAAGTCTTGAATGTCCTCCGGCTCATCGCCATCCTTCACGATGTCTAAGTTGATGTCGAGCACGGACATGGATAGACCAGCCCGAGGACGGTTATCGACACTGGAAAGGTAGGGCCTCGGTTCAACGCTACCCGTACAAATAACCAGGGAGCCTTTCTTGAGGTAAGGCAACTTTCGCCATGCAGCCGATCTTTCCCAAATCGTTAAGGATACGATAAACGACTCTTTGCGATCGCGCACACCCCGCACGTATAGGGATGCACTTGCCACCTGGGCTTTCTCACCGCTACGCAAGTCCACCGTCTTCACCTGCACGTCGGCTCCGAGATTCCCGCTCACAATCCATTTATTCAATCCGGTGCTGGCCATCGAGATGCTCCCCGTATGTCAGTTTGGTTTACAACAATTTGATTATTCGTTGGGTAAATCCAACGACTGACATCAGGGTGCCCAGCTTTTGTGAATGGATAACTTGAATCAGTTTTGGATGTTAAGGAGATTCCCAGGAAAAAATTTACCCTCGGTTAAACCCGTGGTAGGAGCAAAGGGCCCTTTGCCCCTACGTCGTCCGGTAGAATCTTTATCAAAAATCTCCCGCTACCGTCGTCGGGCTTTGCTGACCATTTTTTGAGAAAAGCGGAGGTTTAGCTCCTCCCGCTCCGCCCACTCCTGCAGGATGCGGAAAAACGCCTGACGGTCGTCTGCCTGGAGAACGGCGGTTTGGTCGGCGGTTTCGATGACGTAGGGATAGCCACTGCCGATGATCACCTCACCCCGCACCCAATCCATCACCCGGTTGAGTAGCCCCGCCTCGTACATCCAGACGGGCATCTCGATGCGAGCCGGGTAGCCCTCGCGGGTGGTTTTCATATAAGTGAAAGCAATCTGATCCCGCTGCTCTTCGTAATCCTGAAGAATTCCACCGCGCCGACAGCAAGCCAGAGGAGTGCGATCGCCCCATTCCATGTACTTATGGAGGATTTGGGCATCGTGGATGGGTCGGCATTCCGGCAGGTTGAACGCCTGCTGGAGCATCACGGTTAGATCCCGCGCGTAGGTGGTGTCCACGTAACCCACCAGGGGAACGCGGCAGTCCTGACTGGCCCGCAATAGGCGCAGGAAACACTGGGTATATTCATGCCGCAGCTCTGGCTCAAAGGCCTCGGCAAAGGTGCCCACCAGCGACCCGTCGAAGAACACCAGGCAGTCTTGTTGTTCAGCGTGATCCTGGATATACTGCACCAGACGATCGGTTTCCATCTGGAAGCGGCGGAAGTTGACCCGCCGATCGGCAGGTTCGCCGCTGGAGTTGACCCGCAGATCGCTGGGGGTCATCACGTCCAGGTTGATGTTTTTGTCGTAGTCGCCGCTGGGCAGGTGGGGGTTTTCAAACCAGCCAATTTGCACCAGGGCAATGGGAATGGACAGGTCTTTTCCTGGGAAAATTTGTGACCCGTCCACAGCGAAGGTTTTGATGCCCATGAGGCGATCGCGCACCCAGGCCAAGCTCTGCTCACGGCTCTTCCAGGATAGATTTGATGGAATGACGAAGGGAGCATTGGATGGTATTGGCTCTAGCGGCTGTGCCCCAAAATCGCGTGGGAAATCCGTTAGCTCTGCCTGAAGATCGGGGACTGAAGCATTCGCCAGCTCTGTCAGAGCCATACGATATTTCTCTAGGTACCCCAATGTTTTTCGGTCAAAAGCGGTGAAATCTTCACGCTTAGACTCAAGGATTTCATGGATCTGCAGGGGTTTGAGCGGCATAG
>JAYKGU010000282.1:0-4487 GCA_035285585.1 Synechococcales cyanobacterium | reverse complement strand
CCTGCAGTTCCTGAACTCTACCTCAGCCGCAGCATTGCCCACTACCAGGCAGGCCGCATCCAGGCCGCCGTAGAAGACGCCAACCGGGCCGCCAGTCTCTATGCCCGGCAGGGAGATCCGGAGCGGCAGGCCACCGCGACCCAGTTTGCCCAAAGCATCATCGACGAGCAGCAGGCACTACTGGAAGGCCCCAGCCCCGGCAAGCCCGACTACATGAATCTTCTGGGCTCGGTCGTGACTCTGCTGCTGCGCTTTGGCTTACCGTTCTAAAGTTCGGTGCCCCAAATCTGACAAACCGTTACTACGTCCCCGATTTTTGGCCACGCCGTCTATCATTGGAATGAGTGGCCTTGCGAGTAGCACCCCTCGCTCGCAATTTTCGAGAAAAGGACGCAGCGATGAACAAAGTAGGCACCAGCTATATCCTCTGGTTTTGCTGTCTATTTGGGTTTGCGGGGCTGCACCGCCTCTACAACGGCAAAATTTTCACAGGGCTGCTCTGGTTTTGTACCTGGGGTTTGTTTGGTGTTGGCCAGTTGATTGATCTTCTGCTCATCCCCAGCATGGTAGAAGACCACAATGCGCGGGCCATGCTGCGGCGTGGCATGGTTCATCCCAACGTTTTTCTCTATCCTCAGGCCATGACGGCGGGGAGCATAACCACAGCATCAATGGATCTCAACGGCACTCGGACGAACCGCTCCCGCCAGCCCCAAGCTCTTTCCCCCGCAGCCCAGGAAGAAGACTTGATGCGGCTGCTGTTAAAGGCGGCAGCGAAGCGGGGCGGCAAGCTCAGCGTCACCCAGGGGGTGATGGACACGGGGCATGGCTTCGCCGAGGTGGAGAAAACCCTGCGGGAAATGGTAAAAACGGGCTACATCGCCGCCCACAACGATCCTGAAACGGGTGTTGTGATGTACGATTTTCTGGAACTTTAGGTGATTTTTGAAAATGATCCTAAGTAGAACTGCATTGAAAAACGAAGGTTAGAAAACTGGGGGCGCTCCCCCAGTTTTCTAACATGAATTTAATTGTGCTGACCTACTTACCCGACAACATGGGGGCAAATGGCCATTTGCCCCCACCAACCGTTTAAACCTTGGCTAGAGGTTTCATCAATTGCGGGCCAGCCATTTCTGGCCGTTGAGCCGCTGCACCATATAAAACACCATCAGGTCGAGGCTAACGCGGCGCTCATCGATCATGAATGACTCCAGGGTGGCAAATTTTGCGCCCCGGTCCGCGGCGGAGTAGAACTTTGGACCGCTGATGTCTTCCTTTTGGAAGGCCAACATAAACTGGCGCTGGCTGTTTTTCCAGCTGCCCCGCACCTGCCAGTACTCATCCGCGCTGCTGTAGCCTTCAATGGGAAGTGGTAGCTTCTCGAAGGAAAGCTCCAGGTCGGCAATGCCCTGATTCGCCAAGGTTTCCTTCAGATTGGGAATAAAGTGCTGGGTGATAAATTCCTGAAACGGCTTGTCCTCAATTGCAGGGGGCTTTTCTTTTTTCTTTGCAGCAGGTTTATCGGCCTTGGGTGCTTTTTCGTCTGCCATAGTGGGTTAATCTGAGTGGTCTATCGATGCTTCTACCGGTTTATCCTAGTGCATCTTGAGGCCAGGTGCCTAATGGACCAGAGAAATCCATCAGGCGTCAGGCCGGGAGGGGCGTGGCCAGGGCTATGGCCGATCGCACGTCTGCCACAAACTGGTCAATGCCCTCCAGCGTTGTATTCCAGGAGCACATTAGCCGCACGCCCCCCGTGCCAATGAAGGTGTAGAAGCGCCAACCGTGCGATCGCAATTCCTGGATCACCGCCTCGGGCATCTGCACAAACACCGCATTGGCTTCCCTGGGAAACAAAATTTCCAGTTCCGGAATGGCCCGCAGCTTTTCCTCCAGGTAGGCTGCGCACTGGTTGGCATGGCGGGCATTGCGCAGCCACGCCCCCGTTTCCAGCAGGCCCAGCCAGGGCGCAGAGATGAAGCGCATCTTGGAGGCGAGCTGGCCCGCCTGCTTGCAGCGGTAGGCGAAATCCTCCGCCAGCTCACGGTTAAAGAAGATAATGGCTTCCCCGTAGGCCATGCCGTTCTTGGTGCCGCAGAAGCACAGCACATCCACGCCCACCTTCCAGGTGAGGGCGGCGGGGGGCTGGTTCATGGCGACCACCGCATTGGCGAACCGTGCCCCGTCCATGTGGATCTTCAGGCGATGGTGGCGGGCCACGTCGTGAATGGCGGCCAGCTCATCCAGGGTGTAGAGCGTACCCACCTCCGTGGCCTGGGTGAGGCTGATCACCTTGGGCTTGGGGTAGTGGATGTCCTGGCGTTTGGTGGCGATCGCCCCAATCTCCCCTGGCGTCAGCTTCCCATTCGCCCCCTTGCCCACCAACAGCTTGGAGCCGTTGGAGGTGAATTCGGGCGCACCGCACTCATCGGTTTCAATGTGGGCCAGTTCATGACAGATGACACTGTGGTACGACTGGCACAAAGCGGCCAGGGCGAGGGAGTTGGCGGCAGTGCCGTTGAAGACAAAGAACACTTCGCAGTCGGTTTCGAATAATTCTCGGAGGCGATCGGCGGCCTGCTGCGTCCAGTGGTCATCGCCATAGGCGGGGGCGCTGCCCTGGTTAGCCCGCATCAGGTACTCCACCACTTCGGGGCACATACCGGAATAGTTGTCGCTGGCAAACTGTTCGGACAGTTCAGGCTGAAGATTAGTCATGGCTGGATTTTAATTTTCGTTAAACCGGGATCTGATGGGGTTTGTTCAGGAATTCAGGAGTCAGGAGTCAGGAGTCAGGAGTATGATGGCTCCTGAATTGCGTCTGACGCGGATTAGGAACTGGATGCCCCGTCGCGCAAGCATCCTGCTTGCTCGCATCGTCCCGTTGCAGGCTGGAAGCCTGCGCGACGCAAGGTTATCACATGACTGACTACAAAATTCTTGAAACCCTCGTTCTGCTGTAGCTGTAGGTTGGGTAGAGCGCTAGCGAAACCCAACGCAACCCTCGCTGGTGTTGGGTTTCGCTTCGCTCAACGCCAACCTACATTAAAACTTTTGTCGGTGTTGGGTTTCGCTTCGCTCAACGCCAACCTACATTAAAACTTTTGTCGGTGTTGGGTTTCGCTTCGCTCAACGCCAACCTACACTAAACCTTTTGTCAGTCAATCAGGGTTATCACACTGGACGTAGATTCTGGCTCCTGACTTCTGGCTCCTGCCGCTCCTTCAAGTTATCCAAAGAAAAAGGAGCACAGCAAAACCATGCTCCTTTCAGTCTAGAGAACTCGTCATGCGTCGGTGGGCATTGCCCACTGGACAGGATTAGCCGCCTGCGACAGCGGGGACGATGCTGACTTCGTCGCCGTCCTTCAGGGAAGTCTGCGCTCCGTTCAGGAAGCGAATGTCTTCGCTGTTGACGTAGAAGTTGATGAAGCGGCGCAGTTGGCCGTTATCGTCACAGAGGCGGTTCTTAATCCCCGGAAAGCTCTCCTCCAGGGTATCCAGCAGTTCGACGATGCTGCCGCCGTCGCACTCGATGGTGGCCTGATTTTTCGTGAACTTTTGCAGCGGGGTGGGAATCAAAACTTTAACAGCCATAGGTCGTGCATTTCGCTCCTTTTGCAGAATTTCCTTAAACAATCGTTTGCTGCCACTCCAGACGGCCCAGGGTTTGGGCACGCTCCAGGGCACGCTCAAAGCTTTCCAGCTTGGGTTCGATGGTGAGCGGTTCGCCAATGTAGCCCTGCACCGCCTCCTGGGTCTTCAGGCCGTTGCCCGTGATGTAGGCCACCGTGGTTTCATCGGGGTCAATCTTGCCCGCTTCCACTAGCTTCTTGAGGACGGCGATGGTGGTGCCGCCAGCGGTTTCGGTGAAGATGCCCTCCGTTTCGGCCAGCAGCTTGATGCCGTCGATGATTTCGGCATCGGTCACCGACTCGATATTGCCGTTGGTCTTGCGGGCAATGTCGAGGGCATAGATGCCGTCCGCTGGGTTACCAATGGCGATGGACTTGGCGATGGTGTTGGGCTTGACGGGGGTGACGAAATCCCGACCTTCCTGGAAAGCCTGGGCGATGGGGGAACATCCCTCTGCCTGGGCACCGCTGAACCGGACGGCCTTCTCATCCACCAGACCAACCTTGATGAATTCCTGGAAGCCCTTGTAAATCTTGCCGAAGAGCGAGCCAGAGGCCAGGGGCGCAACGATGTGATCGGGCAACTGCCAGCCGAGCTGCTCCGCCACCTCAAAGCCTAAAGTCTTCGACCCTTCGGAGTAGTAGGGCCGCAGGTTGATGTTGACAAAGCCCCAGCCGTGGGTATTAGCGACTTCGGAGCAGAGGCGATTCACCTGGTCGTAATTGCCGTGGACGGCCATGACGGTGGGGGCGTAGATCAGGGTGCCCAGTACCTTTCCGGCTTCCAAATCAGAGGGAATAAAAACGCAGCAGTCCAGGCCAGCGTGGGCGGCGATCGCCGCCGTCGAGT
>JAYKGU010000281.1:0-8785 GCA_035285585.1 Synechococcales cyanobacterium | reverse complement strand
ATAACTCTGCGCTTTGGTATTAAGACATTAGGATGGGTGAACCCCGCAGCGGGATGCACCCACAAACCCAAGCCCGTAGGGTTTTACGTTCGTTCCTGAGCACCCCCTTGAATGACGACCTCTGAGGAGAAGTTTGGATGAAAGGCGATTTTACCCGATCCACATTCCAGCAGCGCAAGCACTACACCAGCGTCCGCATGCAGCAAGGACGCCTGCAGCTCGACTCAGATTGGAACGAGCAGGCTGACATTCAAACTCACCTGCGGCAGGCCCAGGTGGTGGATATGATTGGCTCCGGCAGCGGGGCACCCAGCGTCAATCCCGTGACGGGCAAATCCACTCGCAACAGTTTTCGCCTTGGGATCGTTGCCCTTAGCTTTCCCGATGAGCCGCCAGGTACCGCCACCACGGCCAATGGCACCGAGGAATCACCTAAGCCAATTTCTGGCCCTCGTGATCTGGTCATTATTCCGGGGCACTTTTACACTAATGGCACGCTTTGCGAGCTGGATCTGGGCATGGACTTTGTGGCTCAGGTGAAGCAAACACCCGGTCAGCAAAGCCAGCAAAATCAGCAGAATCCAGAAAGCCAGCAGAATCCAGAAAATCAACAGAATCCAGAAAATCAACAAAGCCAGCAAAATCTAGAGAATCAGCAGATGACGGTCATTGTCCCTAGCCTGCTGGTGGATGGTCGAAAGCTCCAGGTGAACCAGTGGCTTGAACAAGTAGGTGAGGGGGACAGCAACGACATCGCCAATGAATTCATTGAAGATCGTAGCGAGGACAAGCAAACCCCCATCTTTTTGCAGGGGCTGCAAATTATCAGCATTGACGAAGATCGGCGGGAGCTGACCCTGCGTGGCGGGTTCAGGAAAGAAGAGCCGAATGGCAAAGCCCCGTCCGAGAAAAACCAGAACTCTGATGGCACGCCACCGCCGCAGATCAGACTCCGGCGGCTGACCACCTACCAGACCCAACCCGACTATCCCGTTGCCGATCGCCCGCCGCTTGCCAACGGAAAATATCTGGCTTACCTGGACGTCTGGGAGCGGCATATCACCGTCATTGACGACGAGGAAATTCGGGAACCGGCTTTGAACGTGCCCGATACAACTACCCGCACCAAAACCGTCTGGCAACTCAAGCTCCTGCCACTGGAGGAGTTGCAAAAAA
Organism: Synechococcales cyanobacterium; assembly: GCA_035285585.1. Lineage (GTDB taxonomy): Bacteria > Cyanobacteriota > Cyanobacteriia > CAKZMO01 > CAKZMO01 > JAYKGU01. The sequence goes on along the minus strand of JAYKGU010000281.1, from coordinate 7,609 downwards.
CTCAGCCGTCCACTGAAGGGGAGTCTGCAACGGCAGATGCAACCCTGAAGCAACAATGGGATGACTATGTTGCTGACTATCTCCAGAACAGAGCCGCACTCATGAATGCCTGTGCTCGCTTCTGCCCAAACGGGCAAGGGGGAGGGACAGCGCGATCGCTCGACAACCAGCTCTACCGGGTTGAAGTTCACCAACCGGGCAAAGCAAGGGGAGAAGAGGCAAACGATGGGGGGGCGATCGCCACTTTCAAGTGGTCTCGCAACAACGGCAGCACCGCCAGCGCCATCCTGCGCATTGACAACAACATCATTCGCATTCGTCAAACCAGTGAGGACGCCTGGGCCAATGCCATCCCAGGGCAGTGGTTAGAAATCCTTTCAGAAGCAAACGAACTGCGCAATGAACCGGGGGTCATGGTGCCATTGCGGAGAGCGATGGGCGATAAGATTGAGTTTGATGAATCGCGCATTATCAACGGGCCAATCCCCAACGATGCCAAAACCGTGCGCCGGTGGGACTACACCACCACCCAGGCTCCCCAGGGTACGATTCCGCTGCAGACGGACTGGATCCCCCTGGAGGCGGGCATTCAAGTCAAGTTTGATAGTGATTCCAGCTATGAAACCGGCGACTATTGGATGATTCCGGCGCGATCGGGGCCGGGGGATATTGAATGGCCCAATGATCAGGCCGATCCCCAGCCCCAGCCCCTCCCCCAGCCCCGCCGGGGCATTGCCCACCAGTACGGCCTGCTGGCCATGGCGGAAATAGATGGGCAGCAGTTCACAACCGACCTCCAGGACGAGCGGCTGGTTTTCCCCCGGCTCATTGACTGTTTGGATCGCAGGGGCGGCGTGATTGAAGGCGATCTGGAGATTCAGGGCAATCTGGCGGTCACCCAGCGACCAGACCCCAATGATGACAACAAAACCATCATCGGCAAGGTGAGCATTGGCCTGGAATCCGCCGAGGCTCGACTTCATGTGAAAGCGGCGGCAGGGGCCAGCGACCCCATCGTTCGCGTAGACGACAGTGACGGCAACCAGCGGCTCACGGTTCTGGCCGATGGCAAAGTGGGGATTGGCAAACCCGACCCTGACGCCGAGCTTGAGATCAACGGGAAGACCCGCACCCAGGATTTAGAAGTCCTTGGAAATCTTGTAGCCAATCGGTTTCAGGGGCAAACCTTTGAAATCGTGAAAGATCCCTTTTCCCAAACCCCTGAGCGATATGGGGTGATTCAAATAGGCGAAGGGGCGTCCCAGCGCATTGAATTTAAGGTGGAGCGGGCAACACGGTTTGTGTTTACGTCCGGCCAGGTGAGCGTCGGAGCCGACTCCCTGGCCCGCTTTGGCGTCTTGGGCAATGGGGCAATTGGCGATCTCAGCTACTTGAATTCGGGACAAATTCCGGCCAATGGTCTGGTGGTTCAGGGGACTGTGGGCATTGGCACGCCTTCCCCCAATGCCCAGTTTAAGCTGGACGTGGTCGGTGGGATCAGAGCCTCTGGAACCACGGTTTTAGCAACACCAAACCCGGACAAAGTCGTGATTGGCGCAGACGCTTCTCCCTTCCCCGATGCCAAGCTCTATGTCAAAGGCAACGTCAGGGTGGAAGGCGATATTGAAGGAACCAATTTAACCTTTCAATCAGATACGATTTTCAGTCGAGACGGGCGCGATTTGAAGCTGCAAACCAGCGGCCAGGATCGGGTCGTGATTTCAGGAACGACCGGAAATGTCGGGATGGGCGCTGCCCCCAATGCCAATGATCGGCTGAACGTTGCCGGTAATCTGGGAGTGAATGGTGTTGTTCGGGGCGATCGCCTCGTTACGCAAAACGGCAGTATCAATAGTCCCGGTAATTCTGGTCTGACCTTGCAGACCGGGGGGGGCGATCGCCTCGTCATCTCTCACCCAACGGGAAATGTGAGAATCGGCCCACTGCCTGCTAACAATCTGCCCAATGATGCCCAACTGACCGTTCATGATGGCGTCCTGCGCATTAGCCGCACCGTCAACGGTCAGGACCAATACGTCCAGATTGGCCGTCGCCCGGAGCCAAACCTTGAATTTTGCAACTACGAAACAAACTGTCCCCGCCACTACTTTGACAAGCCCGTCACCATTGACGGCGACCTTGAGGTTAATGAAAATCTTGTGGTTGACGGCGACCTTGAGCTAAAAGGCCAGCTAAAAGGCAACTTTGAAATCGAGAATAAGCTCAACAATAACCTGGATGTTGCCGGACGAATCCAGAGCGATGACCGCCTGGTTGCCCCCCAGATTCGCAGCCCCAACAACACGGATTTGACGCTGAGAGCCAATGATCAACTGGGGCTGGTGATTTCCCGCCGAGATGGGGATGTCTTCATTGGCGCAGGCTCCGCTCCCAATGACGCAGCTAACCCCAAACTTTATGTCAATGGCCGAGTCTACATTGATGGTCAAGCCTTTAGCCGCGAGAATCGGTCTGAGGAGTTTGTGAATCTATCGTCCCAGACGCTCAAGCAGGATATTGTTCAGCTCTCCAGTCAGGAGGTGGCGGAGGCTCTCAACCAACTGCGTCCGGTCAAGTTTACCTACCGGAATGACGACGCCCAGAGTCCACGGGCGGGCTTTCTGGCGGAGGAAACCCCCGACCTGTTGGTTTCCCAAGATCGGCAGGGGGTGCGGGTGATGGATGTGGTGGCGGTATTGACGCGATCGCTCAAAGATCAGCAAAAGATTGTGACCGATCTCACGCGTCTCGTGCGCGATCAAAGTAAGGACATTGTCCAGCTCCAGGAAAAGTTGCGAGACCTGGAGCAGCAACTATCCCAAAGCCGTCCCCGTGGAGCAGCCCAGCCCAGTGAATTCAACCTGGAATCGCTCAGCCTGGAGGATTCATCAACCCATGATTTACCCTTCCCTGCTGCCGCATCCCTGACCGCAAACGTCAGTTCCATTGATAGGTCCATTGATAGCCCTGCGGATCGGGATACGCCAGCATCACCACCGATGGAATTACTGTCCCTGGAGCATACCGCTCCAGCCCGACCGCCATCGCGCTACCCGCCCCGCTCCAGGCGGAGGTCAGGCTGGATGCGATGGTTTCCCGTGCGGTATGTGCGATCGCTCTACTACTGGCTATCCCGGCGGCTGTTCAAGCAGACTTCCCGCCGCCGCAACAGACGACAGCTCCAGCGCAGTTTCCACCAACCCTATGAATGACGCTCTCCAGCACCCTTTGTGCCACAGCCATCTTTGATCCAGTCGATGCCCAGTTTTGAAGTATTTGCTAATCCCCAGAGGAGGATGATTCCATGCCCGTTATTCCAACTTATCCCGGTGTTTATGTTGAAGAGATCCCCAGTGGCGTTCGCACCATTACGGGAGTAGCGACGTCCATCACCGCCTTTATTGGCACCGCTCTCCGGGGATTAACCAATGAACCCGTTCGGATTCAAAACTTTGGATCCTTTGAACGCCAGTTCGGCGGGTTATCCCTCCGCAGTACCATGGGCTATGCCGTTCAGCAGTACTTCCAAAATGGAGGGAGTGACGCCATCATTGTGCGGCTATCCAATCCTGGAAGTCCCGCAACGGTGAATTTGCCTGCTCAAGGGGGTGGGCTGGTTTTAGAGTCTTTGGCCGTAGGCAGTGCCGCTAACTCCCTTAAGGCAACGGTCGCCCATAACGGAGATGCAAATTTCAACCTTACCATTACCCCCGGTGAAGGAAATCCCGAAACTTTTGAAAATGTTGCTATTACAGACCTTGAAAATAGGCTGAGCGCCACAGACAACGGATCAAAGCTGGTGCGGATCAAACCCGGAACCGCCCTGCCGGAGGGCCGCCCAAATGTGGTGCAAGATGAAAAATTCGAGGGAGGCTTTGATGCAGCCAAAACCGCTCAATATCATCTACCTCTTCCCGAGGCTCATCCTGCGGGTGAACAGCCTGCGGGTGAACAGCCTGCGGGTGAACAGCCTGCAGAGGAATTTTTGATTTTGCAAGCAGCCAGTGAAGGAAAGTGGGGGAACAATCTAGAGATCAGCGTTGATTACGATACGGCTCCTGGGGAACTGTTTAACCTGACGGTTGTTTACAAAGAAAATAACCAGGAAGTTGGGCGCGAGACGCTGCGGAACCTTTCAATGGACGATACGGCGACCCGGTTCGTTACCGATGTTGTCAATACTCAGTCCGCCCTGATACGAGTGGTGGAATTACCTGCATCCGGAGAACGCCCCGCTCCCGTGCCCGACGCAACTAAGCCCGATCGCAAAGATCCCGTTAAAGTGCATCCCGGTAATCAAGGGACGGACGGGGGAAATGTTCCAGACGATCGCTTCTATGTGGGGAGTCAGAGCGAAAAAACCGGGATTTATGCGCTGGAAAAAGCTGATTTGTTCAATATCCTTTGTATTCCTCCTGTGACTCGAACCCTGGACATTACACCAGAAACCTGGGCGGCGGCGGCGAAGTACTGTAGCGATCGCCGCGCCATGCTGCTCGTTGATCCGCCTATTGATTGGACGACCAAAGAACTGGTTCTCAATTCAGCGGCTGGGGTTGATAATATTCGCTCTACCCTTGCCGACGACAAGCAGAACGCCGCCATTTATTTCCCAAGGCTCAAGATTGCCGATCCGCTAAAAGAAAATCGATCGGAGGTGTTTGTTCCCTGCGGTGTGGTAGCGGGAATATTTGCGCGAACGGATGCGGAACGGGGTGTTTGGAAAGCGCCTGCGGGCATTGATGCCGGGTTATCAGGTGTGAGAGAGCTGACGGTTAAACTCACGGATGATGAAAACGGGTTGCTCAATCCCCTTGGCGTCAACTGTCTGCGCAGCTTTCCAGTCTATGGCAATGTAGTCTGGGGTGCCCGGACGCTGGATGGAGCCGATCAACTAGCCTCAGAGTGGAAATATGTGCCGGTTCGACGGCTGGCCCTATTCCTTCAAGAAAGCCTCTATCGCGGTACCCAGTGGGTTGTCTTTGAACCCAATGATGAACCCCTGTGGGCACAGATTCGGCTAAATGTAGGTGCCTTTATGAATACGCTGTTTAAGCAGGGAGCGTTCCAGGGCAAGTCGCCTCGGGAGGCTTACTTTGTGAAGTGTGATAGTGAAACGACCACACAGAACGACATTGATCGCGGCATTGTCAACATTGTGATTGGTTATGCTCCCCTCAAACCGGCGGAGTTTGTGATCCTGAAATTCCAACAGATGGCAGGACAGTTGGCAACTTAGGATGAATAGCGTTGACTTAAAGCTGGTGGGCATTGCCCATCCTACGGTGGTCTTCATTAATTGATGTATCAGGAGATTTTCAGATGGCTCAGTTTACGGTGAATGCTCAACGGTTTGATCCCTACAAAAACTTCAAGTTTCGGGTGAAGTGGGATGGTCGCTATGTGGCGGGGGTCAGCAAAGTGGGGGCGCTGAAGCGCACCACCGAAGTGGTAAGCCACCGGGAGGGGGGCGACCCCAGCAGCCCGCGCCACTCCCCCGGCACCAGCAAATATGAACCCATCATGCTGGAGCGGGGGGTGACCCACGACAAAGACTTTGAACAGTGGGCGAACAAAGTCTGGAACTACGGTTCTGGCCTGGGGGCGGAAGTATCCCTCAAAGACTTTCGCAAAGACATCATCATTGAGTTGATGAACGAAGCGGGACAGGTGGCGATCGCCTACAAAGTTTACCGCTGCTGGGTGTCTGAATTCACCGCCATGCCCGAACTGGACGCCAATGCCAACGCCGTGGCAATTCAGAGCATTCAGCTACAGAACGAAGGCTGGGAGCGGGACTTTGACGTGACCGAACCCACCGAACCCAGCTTTGTGGAACCCGCATAATCGAGTCGTAAAGGCATAGGTGAAGTGATGGGTCAACCAATGGGGGCTTTGATTCGTCCGCTATCGGCGGATCAGATCGTGCAAATTTGGGAGCTGGGATACGCCCAGCATCCCCTGGATCGGGCACTGATCTGTCTGGCGGGGGGCTGCCCGGATTTATCCATGGGGGCGATCGCCATCCTGCCCATTGGCCAGCGGGATGCGGCCCTGCTCACCCTGCGGGAACTTACCTTTGGTGCGCGGCTGGACAGTCAGGCCACCTGTCCCCACTGCCGCGAACTGCTGGAATTTTCCCTGAACGTGGCAGACATTCGGGTTATTGACCTGGATCAAACCCCAGTGGAAGCAACCCCGTCTGTCCATCACCTACACACTGAAGGACTGCAGCTCACCTTTCGCCTGCCCAATAGCCTGGATCTGGCGGCGATCGCCCCCCTCTCCGGCGACGATGCTCGCATCCAGTTGGCCCAGCGGTGTTTGCTCCAGATCGAGCAAGAAGATCAGCCCCTGCCGCCGGAAACCCTTTCGGAAGGAGCGATCGCCCACCTCAGCCAACACTTTGCTGAAGCCGATCCCCAGGCGGAAGTCTGGCTCGACCTCCACTGTCCCGCCTGCGGACACGACTGGCGGGTGCTGTTTGACATTGCCTCCTTTTTCTGGAGCGAGCTTCAGGTGCAGGCGCAGCGGCTCCTGCAGGAGGTGCATCTGCTGGCGCGGGCATACGGGTGGCGGGAGGCGGATATTCTTGCCCTGTCGGCGGCGCGACGGCGCTACTATCTGGAGTTAGTGAGCTGATGGTGGACTTTCTTTCCTATCTGGTGAATCGCGCCCAGGGGCATCTGCCGCTGGTGCAGCCCCGCTTTGCCGCCCGCTTTGCTCCAGATTCAAAGATGGGGCGATCGCCGGAAGAATTGCCCCCTGTGCCATCCGTTCTAGAGCTGGATGCTGCGATACCCGCTCCAGAATCGCCCCTGGAGCGTCTTACAGAATCTGGGCCGGAGGAAGCTATCAGACGGGTGGAGCGTCCCCCACTCAACTATCCTGAACCCAGGCAAATTCCGGCAAAAACCCAATTCGAGGAATTCGCGAGACTTGAGGGAAGCCAGGCACAACTGCCAGAACCCTTTGTCCAGAGACCAGCAAAGCCGCCAGAAATCAGGTCAGTACAGGAATTTGGGCGATCGCAACCCGCAGCAGTCAGGCAGGAAACGGTCGAACCAAAAACGGTCGAACTAAAAACGGTTGAACCAGTCGGATCAAAGGAAATCAGCGCAGAACCAGCCAGCCCAGAACCAGCCAACCTGCAAGCTCCCCAGCCAGGAACGCCAGCCCTTCCCCCACCCTTGATCGAACAGCCCAGGGAGGGGCGATCGCCAGCGGTTGGCCTTCCCAGCTTTGCAAAGCCGCAGGACGGATCAGCGGCACTCCCCCAGCCGCAATCCCAAACATTTGAACGGCCAAACACCGTCCAGCCTCGAGATGCCATGGGCCAGCCGCCCTTGCAGCCGTATTTCATGCCCCGGAATGAAACACAGGATCGGGAAAGTGACTCAGGGGCGATCGCCCCCATACCTCCCCCGGCCCAACCGACTTTGATCCCACCCCCATCCCCCGTTTCGCAACCCGAAGCCACGGCTCGTCGATCTGAGGCTCCATTTCCACAACCGGCAGAACCAGGCGCACGCCCAGCCTCTCCCCCGATCGCTTCAAGCCCAATGCCCTCATCCCCCCAACGGCCCCCCCCCACCCCCCCGCCAACCCC
>JAYKGU010000280.1:0-5867 GCA_035285585.1 Synechococcales cyanobacterium | reverse complement strand
CCCCGATCGGCTGGCGCTGAGGGCAAAGGGGGGCGAAAAGGCCACCGATCGCACCTCGTCCTCATGGCCCGCTAGCACCCAGCGCAGGGTGCCCGTGCGGACACACCAGACCCGGATGAGATGGTCTTCGCCGCCGGTGGCCAGGTAATTCCCATCGGGGCTGAAGCTCACGGAGAAGACCCGATCTGGATAGTCCGTGAAGCTGGTCAGGCAGGCTCCGGTTTGCACCTGCCAGAGCTTGACGGAGCGGTTCGCTGCAGTGGCCAGGGTCTGGCCATCGGGGCTGAAGGCCACATCCCAGACCCAGCCTTCATCCACCCGGAGGGTCAGCAGCTTTTTGCCGGTGGCCACCTGCCAGAGGTGAATTTCCTGGTTCACGTCCCCCGCCGCCAGCAGGGTACTGTCGGGGCTGAAGGCGACGGACAGCACCTGACCAAAGGTTTCGGTGAAGATGGACTGGCTCAGATCGGCCCCGGTGAAATTGACGCCCCGCAGGCTAAGGCCCCGCAGATTGGCGTTGCGGATGGGTAGGCGGGAAAAGTCCCAACCGCTCAGGTCCAGGTCTAGCTCCCGCAGCAGGTTGATCCCATTGCCCACGGCGTAGCCGATCCAGTCGGGGGACAACGCTCCGGCGTGATGGGGCGATCGCTCCCGCAACGCCCTGACGCAGTCCTGAAACAGGGCCACCAGGGCCGACTCCGACTGCTGCTGCCGGAGCTGATTGACAATAGGCGCGAGGATGAGCCGCGTCTGGGTCTCCCGGATGTGGTCGGCGGTTTGGGTTTGAATCAGGGCATGGCTCATCAGCCGGGGGCGGGGTTGCTCAGCCTCGACGCCGTTCCACACCCTGGCCTGGAGTTCTCCGTGAATGCGCTGGATGAAGCGTTCCGTGACGAAGGCCATGACCACGGGCTGGAGGGTGAAGCAAATTTGCCGATTTCCCTGGGGGGTGGGGGGGGTTTTGTCCATCAGGCAGCGGCGTTCCAGGGAAGTAAGGGCCGCCAGCAGGTGACCCAGGGGCACCCCCGGCAGAAAGCAGCGCCGCAGTTGGGACAGGGTCAGGGGGGTGCGGGCGATCGCCAGCCAGTCTAGAATCTGCTGCTCCAGGGGCGAGAGCCGATCAATCTGCTGGGCCAGCAGGTCTTGAATGTCGCCAAAGACGGAGGTGCCCTCCTGGAGGCAGGTCAGAAAGCGCTCCAGCTCGCCGCCAAACCAGTCCCGCACCACCACGGCCACCATCTTCAGGGCCAGGGGATTGCCCGCATAGTGGTTCACCAGCAGCTCCCAGGTCGCCGCCGAGCCGCAGAAGTCTCCCTTGCAGGCGAACAGTTCGCGACCCAGGTGGGGGGGCAGGCCGTTCAGGGTGAGCGATCGCACGGGGAGCCGCACCCCCTCCAGGGCGGCCATTTCCCTGGGCTTCTCCCGGCTGGTGATCAGCACCGTGCTTTGGTGGGCCGACTCCCCAAGGCACTGCCAGAGCTGTCCATAGGCGGCATATCCAGGCAGGTAATGGCCACCGTGGCTGCCCTGCTGCAAGATGGTCTCGCAGTTGTCCAGAACCACCAGGCACCGATGCTGCCGCAGTTTGGCCAGCAGTTGGTGGAGCCTGCCGTCCGGGGTCGCCGCTGGGCGAACAGGGGTTTGGCCGCCAAAGAATTGCAGCAGATCCTCCAGCAGATCCTCCAGGGGCGGGGCATTGCGGAGCGATCGCCACACCACGTAGTCGAAATGGGGCTGAATTTGACGGGCCAGGTAGGCCGCCAGGGTGGTTTTGCCCATGCCCCCCATGCCCACGACGCCGATCAGGCGGCACCGTTCGTCTAGAATCCACTGACGCAGGTGGGTCAGCTCTGAGTCTCGGCCCAGGAAGTGGGTGGCGTCTACGGCGGCTCCCCAGTCGCAGGTGGGGGAGTGGGTGGGTGGGGGTGGGTGGGTAGATGGGTGGGTGGGTGAGTGGGTGGATTTTGGGGGTGGGGTGGGGGCGATCGCCCGCTGGTGCAGGATGCGGTGCAGATTTTTCTTGGTGACTTTGGTGTGGAGGGCTGTCGAGAGGCGCTGCCAGACCTCGGCTCCCACCTGCTTGACGTAGCCCAGCTCGTAGCCGCACTCCTGGGCGATTTGCACGTAGGACTGGTCGGCCCAGGCTTTGCAGAACACCTGCCGCTGGAGCGAATTGAGGCGATCGCCCTGCAAAACGGCGTTCACGATATTCAGGGCATCCTCTGGCGTCATCGGTTTCCATCCTGAATCTTCAATCCTGCCCATCAGCCGATGGCCATTATGTAGGGTGCGTCATCGCCTCGCGTGACGCATCGAAGCCTGGGTTGGCGGCGCGTCAGTCTGGCGCTGAGTTAGCGGTGCGTTGGGCTAACGCCACAACACACCCTACTTTTTCGTGGCTACCTACTTGTCCACAGAGATTGTCAGAATCGTAGCTATTCCCAAAACCGCACTTTTGTTAGCTGGATAACATTTCTAAGGGCAAGACCTAACTTTTTTCGAACCTTTTCCGAACTTTTCTCGAACGTTCTCCCCAGGATTTCCCTGATAATCTGCTGGACAACATCAGATTTCGACCGATTTTCCATCGCTTCTTGCAAAGCACACATTCTAGATAAGAGGGCTGGTTCTGTGAGTCAATATCGTTTTCCCCGCTTCACCCGCCGCCAGGTTATGCGCGGGTTGCTGGCCACCACAGCGTTTGGTATGACCGCCAAGTTTGGCACGGCTTGTTCCTCGTCGGCTCCGTCTGGGGAAGAATCGGCTGCTGGCGGCAGCGAACCCATCACCATCGGCTTTATTTATGTAGGCCCGAAAGATGACTACGGCTACAACCAGGCCCACGCCGAAGGGGCCGCAGGCATGGCCGCCAAGTTCGACTGGGTGACCCTGGTGGAAGAGGCCAGCGTCCCGGAAACCACCGCCGTGGCTGAATCCATGCGCAGCATGATCGACATCGATGGTGCGGTGGCCCTCTTCCCCACGTCCTTTGGCTACTTCGACCCCCACATCCTCAAGCTAGCGGAGGAGTACCCCGACGTGCAGTTCTTCCATGCGGGCGGCCTGTACCAGGAGGGCGTTCACCCCAAAAATGTGGGCAGCTATTTCGGCTATATCGACGAAGCCCAGTACATTGCGGGCATCGTGGCGGGCCTGACCACCCAGAGCAATAAGCTGGGCTTCATCGCCGCCAAGCCCATTCCCCAGGTGCTGCGGAATATCAACAGCTTCACCCTGGGAGCCAGGAGCGTCAATCCTGAAGCCACCACCCAGGTGGTGTTCACCGGCAACTGGGCCGAACCCATCAAAGAGGCGGAATCGGCCAACAGCATGGCGGATCAGGGCGTTGATGTGCTCACCTGCCACGTAGACAGCCCCAAGGTGGTGATGGAAACGGCGGAACGGCGCGGCATTTTCTCCTCCGGCTACCATGCCAACCAGGCGGCTCTGGCTCCCCAGGGCTACCTCACGGGGGCCGAGTGGGATTGGACGAACATCTACAGCAAGCTGGCGGAAGAAATCTATGCCGGGAAAAAACTGATGGACGGCACCATTCCCCACCTGCTGCGGGGCGGCTTGAAGGAAGGTTTCTGCAAGGTTTCGGACTATGGTCCCGCAGTCAGCGACGAGGCCAAAGAGGCGGCAGAGGCGGCCAAAGCTCAGTTTATGGACGGCTCAATGGTGATTTACAAAGGCGAACTGAAGGATAACAAGGGTAACGCCATCGTAGCCTCCGGGGAAGAATTGAAGCAGCAAGACCCCAAGCTGGAGGAAATGAACTACCTGGTGGAAGGGGTAATCGGCTCCGTGGATAGCTAATTGAGATGCCCACGGTGGGGGCAAATGGCCATTTGTCCCTACAGGGTCCACCGTGTCCTTCATCTGGAATTGAACCATGCTATTTCGCAACAACTGGCGCAGCAACCTTGAAAAAATCTGTTTACCCCTGGGCGCACTGCTGGTTTCCCTGGTTCTGTTTGGACTGTTTTGTGCGTTCATGGGAGAAAATCCCTTTGCAGTCTATGGCTCCATCTGGAAGGCGGCCTTTGGCAAGTGGAGCACCTTTCAAAATACTTTGATTCGGGCGTCTCCGCTGATGCTGGCGTCCCTTTGTACCGTGCTGCCCGCCCAGTTGGGTCTGGTGGTGATTGGTAATGAAGGGGCTTTGGTGGTGGGGGGCGTGGCGGCGGTGGCGGCGGGATTGGCGATCGCCACCGCACCTCCCCTCATCGTCCAGATCGGCATGGCCCTGGGAGGCTTGATTGCCGGGGGACTGTGGATCATGGCGGTGGGGGCACTGCGCCATTACCGGGCAGTGAACGAAACCATCAGCAGTTTGTTGATGAATTATGTTGCGATCGCCCTCCTCAACCACCTGGTGGGCGGCCCCATGCGTGACCCCAGTTCCCTCAACAAGCCCTCTACCTTTCCCATTGCGGAGGTCAACATGCTGGGGTCAATCCCCGGTAGCCGCGTCCACTGGGGCCTGGTGTATGGCATTGTCGCCTGCATCATCGCCTATCTCCTGATTCGACGCACCACCTTTGGCTTTGCGGCCCGCACCGCTGGCGGCAATATCCGGGCGGCGAGGATTGCAGGTTTGCCCGTGGGCAAGCTGACCTTGATCATTTGCTTCCTGGCAGGCTCCTGCGCGGGTCTGGCGGGTATGGTGGAAGTAGCGGCGGTGCAGGGGGCGGCCAATGAATCCCTGAACGTGGGCTATGGCTATGGGGGCGTGCTGGTGGCCTTTGTGGCGCGGCAGAACCCCCTGGCGGCGGCTTTCATTTCAGTACTCCTGGGCGGCATTCTCGCCAGCGGCGGCATCCTTCAGCGGGCGCACGAGTTGCCGGACGCAACGGTGTTGGTGTTTCAAGGGCTGGTATTCCTGGTCATCCTCTACAGCGAATCCCTTTACGGACGATTTGAGTTCTTCCAGGAAAAGCCCCGCAAAGCGACGCCACCAACGGTCACGCCAACGAGTGCGACACCCACCCCTTCGACTTGAGGAGATTTTTGAAAAGTCTTTCTTGAGTGGCTAAGCTGACTTGATCCCCCTAAATCCCCCTTGAAAAGGGGGACTTTGAAGCCGGTTTCTCCTTAATACAGCGGACTTTGAAGCCGGTTTCCCCCTTAATACAGTAGGCTCTGTCTCCGATCCCCCCCTTATCAAGGTGATCGGGGGGATCACATCTACACCAGATACAAACCCTTGATGATGGAGGATTAAACAATGGCAACCGAAGCACTGGGCTGGTGGGGAGTGCCCCTGGCGATCGCCGCTGGCACCATGCGAGGCGGCACCCCTTTCCTGTTCGTCAGCCTGGGGGAATGCCTCACGGAAAAAAGCGGCAAGATTAACCTGGGGCTGGAGGGCACCCTGCTCACCGGGGCCATGAGTGCCTACGCCATTTCCTACCTCACCGGGTTGCCCTGGTTGGGAGTATTGGTCGCTGGCATTTCCGGACTACTGCTGGGTGCCCTGCACGGGTGGCTGGCCCAGCAGCCCAGGGTCAACGATGTAGCGGTGGGCATTGCCATGATTATCTTTGGTAGCGGCGTGGCTTTCTTTCTGGGCAAACCGTTCATTCAGCCCTCCGCGCCTCAACTACCCACCATTAGTCTTGGTAATGCAGGAATGCCTCCCGCTCTGGAGGCGGCGTTGCAAATTAGTCCCCTGTTTCTGCTGGGACTGGCGATCGCCCCTTTCCTGAGCTGGTTCTTCAAATCCACCCGCTGGGGTATGTTTGTCCGGGCGGTGGGGGATAGCCCCGAAGCGGCACGAGCTATGGGTATTTCCATCTTCAAAGTGCGGATGCTCAGCATCATGATGGGCAGCTTCCTGGCGGGCATTGGCGGCGCTTCCCTGT
>JAYKGU010000279.1:0-6832 GCA_035285585.1 Synechococcales cyanobacterium | reverse complement strand
CCAGGAGGTCTTATGCCTGCTCCATGTCCGTTTTGCGTCTCCGAGTGTCCCCCGGCGACGAACAATCCAAATATGAGATTTTGTTTGTCTCCAGGTTGCCTAAAGCATTGCCCTTCGATCTTTCCCTATCGCTGGCCCAGGCCCGGTTTCAACACCTCTTAGGGTGTGTATATCGCTGCAAGCTGAGGCGGGGGTTTCAACCAATACCAGTGTACCAAAAGTCCCCCTAAAAGGGCGAGGCTTGTATCCCATTATTTTTGGTCAAAATAGGCCAGCGCTGCCCGTCCTGACTCAAACTCGTGGGACCAGGAGGGATAACGCGTTCTAAACTCGTCTCTGAACCAGACGTAAAGATAGTAGTCGGCACCGTTCCAGCTCCGCCACAGCTCGTAGGCATAGTCGCCATCCCGTCCTTCTCGGGTGTAGGAAGGAGGACGCTCATCGGCTTTGGGCAATGCCCCATTTGGTAAAACCGACGCGAGGGGGGCTGTTTCATTTTGGAAAGTGATGGCAGCACCAATCGCAGCATCTCCAACCAGCAGACTTAAGACGACCAGGCCCGTAATTCTGATACCTATCTGATTTAGTTGCATAATTGTTAAGGCTACCCCTTCATTGACTACGGTTTATATTTCCCGTAATTGATAAGTAGGTAGCCATAAATAAACGGAACTATGCTGGGGTGCACTCCCCGGCGGGGGGCACATCCCCACTGAACAAATCTTTTGGCGGACGATCGCGGTATCAGAGTTGTGTATGCTAGGAGCGATCGCTATTTTGCAAAAAACAATTTGTTTACAGAGAGATTTGGGTGATCGAGCAATTTGGGTTTTACTGGTCTGCCTTTTCAGGGATTATTCTAATCCGTTACCTGGTCATCGCTGGAGGCGCTTACCTGCTGATTCACACGGGTCTCAAAGGTTTTATTAAGCGACGCGGTATATCCCTAAAGCCGCCTTCAGGGCTAGAAATTTGGCGAGAAGTCAGGCTATCGGCGTTCTCTGCGCTCATCTTCGCCCTCGGTGCTGCAGCGATCATGGTGCTTTACGAATCCGGAAATACGTTGCTATACACAGAGGTGCAGCAGTACGGCCTCTGGTATGTGGGATTTAGCTTCGTCGCGGTACTCATTCTTCAAGATACCTACTTCTACTTCTGGCACCGCTTACTCCACCACCCCTTACTGTTTCGCCACTTTCATCAAGGGCACCATGCCTCAAAAGATCCAACCCCCTGGACATCGTTTGCCTTTGATCCACCCGAAGCCCTGATTCAAAGCCTTTTCTTTGTCGGTATTGTATTTGTGCTGCCGCTCCACTTCGGTACGGCGATCGCAGTATTAATGACCATGACGCTGTGGGCCGTATTCAGCCACCTCGGATTCCGCGTATTTCCCGCCTCATGGTTTCCTCTATGGCTCAGCCGCTGGCTGATTGGCCCCGCCCACCATGTTGTTCACCACCATCGGTATACAACCAACTATGGCCTGTACTTCACAGTCTGGGATCGGCTGCTCAAAACGCAAAATACTCGATCCGAGGCAAATTCAAAGCCTTGAATCGAGACAGGGGTTCCCGCTTAGAGCGGGCAAGGTTAGCGAGAGAGTCATGCCCTCAATAAGTGTCCCCAGCGGGGCGCTGGGAACCGGGTAGGCAGGCTTGTGTTAGAAGCCTAGTCTCGATGGGATGAGCGCTCCAGCAGCCTGAGTTGCCAATCGACGGCATCAAGGTACTCTTCGCTGTCAAGTGCGTCAGAAGACAGATAATTGGCCTGAACAGCAGCTCTTACGACGTCTTCAGCCTCGACTTCGTTTTGACGATAGTCCTGAACCAGCACCGCGTAGGATTCAATGCCTTCCTCCTTTAGATAGCCTTGATAAGCCAGGTAAGCGACTTCAAATGCCTCTGTTCTTGGCTCATAAACGATAGACTCATCACCCAGTACCTGGGCTTGAGCTTTGAAACCTGGCACAAGGGCCACGGTTGTCATCAGTACAACGGTTGAAAGTGCTCCGGAAAGTAGGCGTTTCATAACACCTCCTAAGATACGTCTGTTGGTTTGCAAGAAGCTTCACAAGAACTTTTGAGCAGGCTTCTCACAAACAAACTTGTTAACTTCATCTTAACGTTCCATGAAAGCACCTAAGTACTTCCTGGGTTTGATCTTTGAAGGATTGAGTCGCGTAGGCGCAGAGGGTCTGTGGGGAAGACAGCTCAAACATCTTCCGCCAGGCGAACTTCCTGAAGGATGGTTAAACCTGCCAGCCAGTTACGGTCTTCATTTACATGGGGAAACTTGAGCTGGGCTTCGGCCACTCCGCGCTTTATCATGCTTTGCCGCAGGCGTTCAAAGCTGCCTGGGGCTAGAATCCGCAGTCGGGGCGCTGGAATCTGGTCATGCCGCTTGATGGCATAGAAGTGCTGAACGATTCTCATAAGCTCATCAAAGCGCTGGAGAAACTGCAGCGGATCGGCTAAAGCCTGATCGGGGGCGAGTTCGATATTCACCAGGTAGTGAGCCGGAACCGTATCGTCCGACAGGGTGATGCAGAAGTTTTCCAAAGTAACGCCAAAGGCCCGCTGTAGCTGGCCCATCACCTCGATCACATGAGCCTCGGTGGTTTTTTCGGTAGAGGCCGAAATTACTCCGCCCTGGCGGTGCTTGAACTCCATCAAAGGAGCCTGATTGAAAAATCCCGTAATTTCCACCACATCCCCCAGGTCATAGCGGTAGAAGCCGCTGTAGTTGGTGAGCACAATGCGATAGCGATCGCCCACCGTCACTTCCCAGGGCATCACCGTTTGGGGATTCGCCACCTCCCACTGATCTGCCGGGATCAATTCCAGAAACGTACTTTCCAGGGCGGGGATGACGCTGTCGGTATTGAAATCCCAGTGCACCCCCAGCGCCCCTTCTGCACAGGAATAGAGGCCACCAAAGATGGGCAGGTTGCCAAAGTACTTGGGAAAGCGTTCAAAGTAAAAGTTGGACGTGCCTCCCCTGGCCGTGACCATAAAAGAAAGGTGGGGCCAGAGATCCTTTGGTACAAAGTCTCCCTGGGTATCCAGGATGTGGCGCAACTGGGCGGCCCGCTGGGGATGGGCCGTCCAGCGGCGCTCCAGTTTAGCCCGCAGGGCAGGCTCCAGCTTTAGCCAGGGGGCCAGCTCGCCCGTTGCCAGGTCGTGGATCAAAGAGGAGGCGTTTTGGGTCAGATGGTCGCACATCTGAAGCGCCAGCACCGGAAAGGTGGCTCCAATTACGCGCAGATGAGGGTTACGCAAAGCAAACAGAAGGCAAATGTAGTAGCGGGAAGCCGTGTCGGCAATTTGAAAGGCTTCAAACGGGTAAGCAAACACCTGGCGGGATAGCCAATCCATCAGCCGTAAATCGCTGGTGCTTACGGGGGCATAGGCGATGCCCGCAGCGGTGTGGCCGTGGGCATTTACGGAAATGGGGAAAAGCATTTTGCCGGGGGGGCGGCGGTGGCGAGCTGCCGCTGCCATGACAAAGCCGGTGGCGGCCCGATTGGCCCGTGAAAGGATCTGGCGCGATCGCCGCGTAACGGGAATCAGCTTCTTCTGCCCCGTGGAGCCGCTGCTGATATTGAAGTAGATCAACGGATCGGCCACCAGCACATTGGGTTCGCCCTGGGCCATACGTTCCGTGTAGGGAGCAAAGCCGCTGTAGGGCTGGACGGGAATCCGCTCCCGGAACTGATCAAGGGTTTGAATTTCCCCCAGGCGGTACTCCTGACCAAAGGCAGTATCTTGATGGGTTTGCAGGAGCGATCGCAAGAACTGCGTCTGGGCGGCTTCAACCTGGCGGGTTTTGCGGACAAAAGCAGTCTTTCGCTGGCGGGTAATGGTAGATAGGATAGATAAGGTCAGGCTGGGCATCATCGGGAAACACACCTAAGGGTTGATAAGTTATTTTGTGAGGCTGTGCCAGATGCGGGCCACCTGGTCAGGGGAGAGCTCATCGGGCTGGATCACCCAGTCGGGGGTGGGCAGGCAGACCGACTGTTCGCGCTGCAATCGCTGCAGGCCGCCACTGGTGATATTGAGTAAAATACAGTCCTGGGGGTTCACTGCGCCAGCGGTCACGGCTCGAATCAAAGCGGCGGTGGCTACCCCGGCGGCGGCACTGATGTCAATTCCTTCTAATTGCTCAAACAGCCAGCGGGCGGAGGTCGCTTCCCGATTGCGGATGGCATACATTTCCCCCTGGGTATCCCACAGGGCATCATACACGCCGCCCGTGAGGGAATAGGCGGGATGGCGATTCGTCAATACCTGCGCCGAAACCTGCTGAATCTGCTGACGGGCTGTGTTTTCCTCCAGGGGCAGCAACACTGGGGAGGCCGCTTTCCAGGCATTGACCAGGGGAGTGAAGGGCAAGTTTTGGGCCAGGTGCAGCTTCATGGTGTGGGAACCAAACTGGCCATCCGCCCGCAGTCGGATTGCAGCTTCCCACGCAGCAATCCCCCCCGAGCCTGACCCCACCGCCTGGATATAGTGATCGGGAATGCGGCCAATAGTGACCGCCGCATCCAGCACCGTCAGCCCCATACCATCGCGCCGCGCCACATTGGCCACCCCACCTTCTGGAAAATAGCCTTCCATCTGGCTGATGATTTGGGCCAGGGCGATCGCATCGGAATAGTCCCCTTCTACCGCAATCAGGCGCACCGTGGACTTAAAAGCAGCCTCCAGTTCTTGGGGAAGCCAGATGGCATCTAAACTTTGGGCTGGCACCACCAGGCACAAAGGCCGATTAAAGGCAGCACAGCGGTGGGCAAAGGCGCGTCCCGTATTGCCAGCGGAGGCAATCACCAGGGTGCGGCGATGGTCAGCGGGGATGCGGGCCAGCACCGCATCGGCTTCCAGCTCTTTGAAAGATCCGGTCAGCATCTGGGCGTGGCGCTCGGGCCAGTAGCCATTGAAGCTGATGTAGAGGTGATCAAGGCCGAGATGGGCAGCCAGCCCCTGACTGGCATAGGTAATGGGTTTGCCAGTGGTCATCAGAGCCTGATCGACGGGCAACCAGTCCACATAGCGAAAAATACCGGGCAGGTGGGGCTTTATTTCCAGACGAGGATTGGGATAGACTGCCCGCAGCAGGGCGGGACTGTGAGACACTTCACAGTGCAGCCGGAATGGATCAGCGGCATAGGTCGTACCGCAGTGGGTGCAGCGGAGGGTGTAGGAGGGGCGATCGCATCCCTGATTCAATCGGTCACTGATTAATTGGTAATCCATTCTGCTGACCCTGTCCGATAGCTGGATAGATTCATCAACTTATCACGCATTTTTTCTAGCAAATAGTGTAAAAACCCAATTTCTACCAATCGTCTGATGGTAGGCAGGCAAAGGTGGATGGTCAGGGCCAGATACAGCGGCCACGGAGACATCTATCACCTACGCCAACCGCTGCTTCAGCCAAAATTCCAAGAACGGCAGCGCGATGCGGTAGCCATACTTGGGGCCATAAATGAGTCCTTTTTGCTCCAGGCTGTTGAGTGCTCCTTGCAACCCTCCACCCCTGGAAAGCTGATGTTTTTTGATATACTCCCGTGCCTGGGGGCTGTCGGTGGGATCCAGGGCCAGGCTTTCCAGCACCCGCACCTGGCTGGGCGGCAGCAGCATGACCAGGGACTCAAAATTGACGGAGAGATCTTCCACTAGCGTTAGCATACTGCGGTGGACATGGTGGGCATAAATGGTGCGATCGGCATAGTTATAGGCATTGTGATCCAGCCAGATCCTGCGAGCTAAAACAATAGCATTGCCCAGATGCCCCTGCACATAGCTGAGGAACAGGGCGATCGCCCCATCTTCCCCACTAAACTGCAGGTTTTCTCCTTTCATGGTTTCCACCAGCCAGCGGGCCATCGCCTCATTGCTGAGGGGCAACAGGTGAACGACCTCCAGGTTACTGGCGTAGACCCAGGGTTCGGCCACCGTGGCCACCAGGGCGTAGCTCACCCGACTGTGACGCTGAATTTCCTGCCGCAGGTAGGTTTCCCACTTTCCTTGCCGATCCCAGGAGCGGATGTGGGGAAAGTTTTGAAACACCATCACCACCCGGCAATCCAGGTGTTCCGACATGAATTGGGGTAGGGAGAGCAGCCCTTCAAACAGGGGCCACTCCTTGCTCGCGGGAGTGTGCCAGACGAGACGGGCCTGTCCGGCAGGGGAAAGTTCTACCGTGAAAGGCTGATCAATCCCCCACTTTTGCAGCAGGGCGATCGCTTCGGGGTCAGTGAAGCAGTCGGTGATGCTATTAGCCAGTCGGCGCAAGAACTGGCTGGCGCTGGTGCTGCGCAGGCAGTCGATTTCCAGGATGCGGGCATTGGCGGCACGGGCGGCTTCGCGCAGCAGGGTACGGCGACCCGACCCAGGTACACCCACCAGCAAAAAATCACCATCCTTGAGGAGGATTTGCCGGATTTGCTGCAGTTCAGCCTCCCGACTCACGAGGGAAGCAGAGAGAAATGGACTATTGATCATCACGCGCCAGATCCTAGAACGCCAGATTTTGGAGCGCTAGGCTTCAGCGTGCCAGATTTCAAAGTGGTCTGTTGCATAGGTCGCTAACTGAAACCAGTTGCACGAGTTTTTCCAGTTTGCCACAGAAACCGGAGATGACACTAAAAAATAGTGCCAAATTTTAATAAGAGGCTCTATGATTGAGTGTATGTTTTTCCTGTCCCGGAGTTGACGACTATGTCGCTGCGATCGCCCAAATCCCAAACTCGGTCATCCCAGCCCATTCCTGCATCTACTTTGACGGCATGGCACACCTTCACACCGGAGGAGGCGATCGCCCAGAT
>JAYKGU010000278.1:0-15263 GCA_035285585.1 Synechococcales cyanobacterium | reverse complement strand
AGATGGATTGCCTGCTGGAAGGCGGCGATCGCTTCATCAGTACGGTGAATACGCAGGTAGGCTCGTCCCAGGCTCTCGTATGCGGCGGGGGCGCTGGGGTTGAGTTCGGTGGCACGGGTGAGGGGGGCGATCGCCTCTTCAAATTGTTGGTTTTGCATTCGTGCCCGACCTAAGCTGGAAAAGGCTTGGACGAAATCGGGGTTGAGTTCAATAGTGCGCTGGAAGGCATCCACGGCGGCTTCCAGATCTCCTTGTTTCAGGAGAACGTCTCCCAGGTCGAAGTGGTGGCGGAAGTTATCGGGTTTGAGGTCGGCGGCTTTGCGGAAGTTTTCGACCGCTCGGTCAAGCTGACCTTGCTTTAAGAAGGCTCGACCCAGATCATAGTAGGCGCGAAAATGCTTGGGCTTGAGTTCGATGGCTTGATGGAAGCAGGCGATCGCCTCTACGAGCTGTCCGTTTTGCAAGAAGGCACGTCCGAGGGCGTTGTGGGCCTGCAAGGATTGGGGATCTAGCTCAATGGCTTGTTGGAATAGGGCGATCGCTTCTGCCAAATTTCCATCCTTGAGGAGGGCATTCCCCGAATTGAGATAGGATTCTGGAGTTGGGGGGGTGGGATCGGGGGCGGAAGTTGATGGGTCAGCCATAGTCGATTCGGGTGTCGGGATTGATTCTGGAATGTGAACTGATTCTGGGGTTGCCATTGGCCGGACCGGCACCCGCAGAGGTGGGCTGGCCGTGGGACGGCGGGAAGGCTTTGCTTGCTTGATCCCAAAAAGCTTTTGGTAGAAGCGCCTGATGTGCTGAAGGAGGGTCTGGATGAGTCGTGAGAGGGGTGTCATGAGGGTCAACATCCTTCTAAGAGATGCAATGTTGAATGGGCAGCCTACAGCGTGCATACTGTAGACTGCCCAGAAATTACGGAGGATTGACGACAAGTGACTAAAGTAGATTAAAAAGTTTACAAATGGCTGGGTGGTTTTGCAGCCAAATTTGACCATAACTGGTTAAAGGGCGATCGCACGGCGGTAGTAGGTGAGGGCTTCGGCATCGCGATTTTGCTTGAGCAGAAGATCCCCGATGGTGCGATAGATGCCTGCCGCATCGGGCTTGAGTTCAGTGGCTCGGAGATAGGCAGAAAGTGCTTCGTCAAGCTGCCCTTTCTGGCTAAATGCGTCACCCATACTTTTATAGTTGCCTGCGGCATCGGGCTTGAGCTGGACGGCCTGGCGGAAGGCGTTGATTGCTTCGTCGTACCAGCCTTTTTGCAGGTAGGCGTTGCCAATGGCGCTATGGAAGGCTGGATTATCGGCTTTGAGTTCGATAGCTTTGCGGTAGTTGGCGATCGCCTCATCAATCTGCTTTTGCTTAAGCTGGGCAGCAGCGAATTTGGCGTAGAAGCCTGCATTCCAATCTTGTTTAAGTTCGGCTGCTTTTTGGTAGGCGGCGATCGCCTCAGTTAACATCACCTTTGCTTCAAACACATCTCCCATTTCCCGATAAACACCAGCACTCCAATCCTGCTTGAGTTCCATTGCTCTTTGATAAGCAGCTACAGAAGCGTTTAAATTACGCTGCTTCTTCAAAGCTCTCCCAAGCCGGAGATATGGCGCTGGTGAATCAGGCTTTGACCCTATTGCTCTTTGGTAGAAATCAGCAGCAGATTTCCAGTCCTCCTGAGCCTCATAAACATTAGCCAAATTGAGTAATGCAGGAGTAAAGTCAGGCTTGATTTGAATTGCCTTTTTGTATCTCTCCACAGATTCATCATAATTTCCATGAAGCTTCAAGTTATTCCCTTGTTCGAGATACGACTTAGCCCGTTCTATAGATTTTCCAGACGGCATACCTTTTTCTCCTTCTATGAACAAGTTCACGAACATTCCCTTAATCATCTCGAGACATTCTTACAAAAATTTTTTCGCAATTTCTACAATCAAAGTTTCAGACTCGTGTTTCTCAATACACTCGTAGTCAATTAAAAACAACTACTGTTTCTTTACATAGCGTCAGCATTTTACTGTCAACTGATATTTTCTCGTATTAATATCTCTCATATACAGTTAAGTAAATACAGCTCTGTTTTTCATGTAGTTGCATTTATCTTAATGCTTATTCAACCTGAAATTGAGAAAGATATATTTTCCGACGCCAACTACTTCACTAAGGTAAAACATTTTTATCGTATCCATACTGCAAAAAGTCTATAGCGTACAGGTAAGAAATCTTTGCCTGTAATTCATCGTCATAAAAACTTTTGGCATGAGGTATAAACTCAGATTTATCGCTTGGCCTCAAGCAGAAAATCTTATCGCCAGAAAAGTCATCAAATTCTGCTCGTGAGGTGTGATGTGATGACTTACTTAGTAAAGAATAATTGCTATCTTTAAGATTTAGCTCCATTTCTATGCTCTTCAATCTAGTTAAGCTTTCTTCTAGATGAACAGTATAATCAACCTTCAAGAATGCCTCTCTTTCTAAAAGACTCACTTGTATTCTATGATGGATATCGCAATTCCACAAATCAATACTTGAGAGATATCCAACAAATTCCCTAAAAGAGAACTTCCTTTCAGAGGTGACTTCTCTTCCTAAATACGCCTTCATTTCAGTGTCTGCATATCCATATTTAATCGCATGAATGTACGAACTTACTGCTCTTGAATAAGGGTTTCGAACGATCTTTATAGTATTAGTTGATGAATCTAGCATGGAGTCTATAGATTCTCTATACTCAGCAGATTTATAGAACACCTGAACTCGGAAGTTATGAATCCATGAATGATAAGCTTCTGCAGCGTCTAGCAATCCAGCTTGATAAAAGAACCATTTGGCCGCGAACGTACAGCCAGCTTTAGCAGAGAACAGCATTGTTAAGTTATGCTTATTTGAGAATAGAGGGCGCGGCTCAGAAAGCAAAGCAGCAAACTTACTCGCTTGGCGCGCCTCATCGTGTTGCCCTAATTTAATATAGCTAGCAGCGAGTTTCTCATAGATTTTTTTTCGATGACCTGAGTTAGATTTAAGCACTTGCTGATAAACCTTAGCCGCTACAGCAAAGTCCGACATAGAAGAGTAAAGGTCTCCTAAACTTAAATAGAAGATATGGTTGCTGGGACTCAAGTAAATAGCTTTTTGGTAAAATAAAGCTGCTTCACCAAGTTTACAATTCTGCTTATACGCATCGCCTATCTCTTGGTAAATCTCAGGTGTCCAATCTTGCTTAAGCTCTGCCGCCTTCTCATAAGCTTTGAAAGAGCTAAAGTAGTTACCCTGCTTTTTCAAAGCCCTAGCCAGACGTAAATGCATGGCTGGTATATCCGGTTTCAATTCTATGATGCGACTGAGACAAATAATTTCGCTTTCCCAATCACTCTGTGATTCATATGCTTCAGCAAGTTTTATCAAAGAAGGAATAAAATCTGGCTTGATTTCAATAGATTGGCAATACTTTTGAACTGATTGCTCGATTTTTCCTTGGCTTCTCAACTTATTACCTTGTTCCAAGTAATTTCTGGCTTGTTCAATTATGCTCTGGCTTTGTATCATACGTATTTCCCAAATAAAAATCTTTATTTCCTATCGAATAACAAACTTACTGAGGATTCTCTAGGCAGGCTCCCAAAACCATTCACTAAACTCATAAGTTAGATCCAGGATATTTCTACAGATATCTTCTGGTAAGTTACCTTTATATTCCTTCAAAAACTCATTTGATACACTGTTTCCTCTGACATTTGGAAATTTTGATTTCCGCCTTAGTTCCACATACTCTGGAACGAAATCCAGACCAATAAAATTGAAAATTTCTCTTGCTATTTCATTTGGATTCTTGCATAGTTCTTCATATTTTACTAGTAATATTCGAGATCCCATGCCATCTTCTATCGCTGCTTTCCAACCATTCGCATAGGCAATGTATCGAGCACAGTGATTTTCAAGTTTACAAATCCACGTGTCTTTATCTACATCAGATCGTTTAGCCCAAGACCATAGAACAGATCTCGGATCTCTAACAACTACAATACACGGAACATTTGGTACTTTATCCAATACGTTGGGCAGAACGCTCATGTATTTAGGTGTTTTATCAAATACTAAAGTATCTTTAAACTGAATGAGCCTTGAGTATTCAACCAATCTTTTATAAACTTCTGGCCAATTATCCGCTGAACAGATGTGTAGAAATTCATCCTCACTAATATCCCAACCCCTTTTTAGATTAATTGAATAAGGCTCAATCGACAAAAATTCAGATACATTATCCTTGACGAGCAAAAAACCACCCTCAAAACCACCATCTAGCTTTGGATGTTGCCTAAGGATTTCAGTAACTAGAGTTGTTCCACCTCTCTCAAAACCACAAACAATGCTGGCTAATGGCTGATTATTCTCGCATACTTTCATCTTCAATTGCTTTACCTCGATGGTTACGTATCGAAAAACTTATCTTTAGAGCAAGATATATCTTACCAAGAAATTATTCAGAAATCTTTTAATTTAGAACTCCAAAACTCGTTAGAGTTTTCAAAAAAGTAAAAAATTAAATACTTTGTCCTTCTTACAAACTATTCTCTTAGTCAGGCAGATATCCCTAGTAAAAGTATCATCGAAGATGTTACTTTTCCCGATATCCGTCGACTTAGCTAAAGCACTTCAAATTAACTACTCCTAAGCAGAAAACAGTATCGCCAAGTAATGTATTAATCTCTAGCCTTGATTCTTTAGGTAAGTCAGCAACGTTAATAGTTACGCTGAAGCCGCTATTTTGGGATTGTTCTACATCTTGATAAAGACTTGCAACGTCCTTGCGCTCCATGTCTACAGGGATATCTCTTATTATATTTTGGTTGCTGACAACTAAGATTGAGGAAATTCTTGATTGCTTCCCTATGATCCAACCTGAAATCTTGATCGAGTTTTCCGTAGATACGCCAACTACTGGAGAATCAATATGGAATCCCCAAAACAAGTCGAAATCAATGTCGCTAAGAATAACAGAAGTGACTTCTACGCAAGTTTTTACGTTAATGCTGTAGTCTTCTCTATCTCGCGTCAAGTTTGGGCTATAGCAAGGGTCATGCTCGATAATACTTCCCCATTTTTGTTTCATAACATACACTTCTTGCTGAAATCTACGTTGTTTCTCTGGCGTATCTTCATAGCCCCGGCTTTTAGATTCATAGTGGTACAAGCTTACGTGTGGCAAGCAAAGATTGTTGTACCCTTTACTCTCTATTTTTAGGCACAAGTCAATATCATTGAATGCAACTTTTAAGCTTTCATCAAAGCCATTAACCTCCTCGAAAACTTCGCGACGACACATGAGACATGCTGCGGTTACTGCAGAGTAATTGTTGACACACAACAGCTGTCGAACGTAACCAGGTGAATGTCTTGGAAAATGCTTGTGGCTGTGTCCCGCCACACCACCCAAACCAACAACTACACCAGCGTGCTGAATTGTATCATCCGGGTAGAACAGTAAGGCTCCTACAGCTCCAGAACTTGGCCTCTGCGCTTGCTCAACCATTGCTTCAATCCAATCAGGCGTAATCACCTCTGTATCATTATTTAGAAATAATAGATAGTCACCTTTAGCCTTTTCCACTGCATAGTTATTGATTCGAGAGTAGTTAAAGGGAATATCTAGGTCGTAGCATTTGAAGCGATTTGGTTCTCTGGATTCCCATGCTTTGATGATATCTAAAGTTTCCTGCTCATCACTACCATTGTCAATCAGGATTACTTCATAATTTGGGTATGTGCTCTTATCAAAAATTGATTTAAGGCAAGTATTTAGAATAGTTCCTAAATTCCGAGTCGGAATGATGATGCTAACTAACTTATGCTCAGCAATTTCGTAACGGATAATGTAAGAACCAGCATATTGAGTGCTTTGAATGACTTTGCCAGGTTCGTAACGACGCACAAGAGCATCTTCCAACGCCTTTCGCCCCGCATCGAAAGCATAAGGCTTAGCAGCAGCGCCATTCGCTGTTGAAGTAGAATGAACACGCCAATGATACAAGACCTTAGGAATGTGAAAAATGTGATTAGTGATTTCAGTTAGTCTTAATACTAAGTCATAGTCTTGTGCTCCTTCATACCCTACACGGAATCCACTTACCTGATCGACCAGGGCACGTCGATAAACGCCTAGATGACAAGTATACATTCTGGATAAAAACGAGTCTGGGCACCAGTCTGGTTTGAAGAACGGGTCACTGCGCTGACCCTGCTCATTTAATTTATCCTCATCGGAATAAATCATGTCTGCCTCAGGATGCTCATTGAGTAGAGCAACCACCTCGAATAAAGCATCTGGTGTCAGAACATCATCGTGATCCAGTAAGGCAACATAGTCACCTGTTGCCAATTCCAGGGCTGAATTGGATGAAGCGGAGATATGGCCATTCTTCTCCCGGAAAACAACCTTGATACGAGCATCCTGTTCAGCAAACTCCGCTAGGATGGCTCGGACAGACTCCTGAGTAGAAGCATCATCGGCAATACAAAGCTCCCAGGTTGAATAGACTTGATCTTGTACGGATTGAATGGCTTCGCGTAATAAAGGTTCTGGCGTGTTGTAGGTTGGCATGATAATGCTGATAAGAGGCTGATAACTCAGCGACTCCAGCGTTTTTGCCATGCGCGAGAAGTCTTCAGAAGTGGGTGAGTTTTCCTTGAGCCACAACGCGTAATCACCCGAACTTGCAGACGTGTTGTAGTCTTGCAGTCTAGCCTTTCTTTTGATTACCTCTTCAAGTGCTTTAGTAACCTCGATATGATCAGGCTGAAGCTGTAGCGCTATTTGGTAAGAGGCGATCGCCTTGTCTAACTGCCCCTTCCGAACCAGTGCCCCCCCCAACCCTACATGGAGAGCGATATCAGTTGATTTGATATCTAAGGCTTTGAAGTAATTCTGCTCATCGTCTGGATTCTCGTGGATAGCTAGATGATAAAATTCCAGAGCAGCACCTTGGTCAGTCTTAGCTTTCTGGTACAGTCCATCTGCAAGTCTTTGATTAATGCAGGGTAAATCAGGTTGGAGCGTATGGACAACACGATAAGCTTCAACTGCTTCGCTCCAGTGCTCTTTGCTTGTCAGTACTTCACCCAGGTTATAGTGCGACCAAACAAAATCTGGATTTAGTTCGATCGCCCGTCGATAAGCCTCAGCTGCGTCTTCCCAGCGCTCCAGCTTCATCAAGGCATCGCCCAGGTTATTGTGCGACCAGGAGAAGTCGTTGTTGAGGGCGATCGCCCCTTTATAACCCTTAACCGCATCCTCCCAGCGCTCTAGCTTCGTATAGGAGTCTCCCAACTGGTGGTGGGCATACCAGTGATCTGGCTTTGCCTTCACCGTGCGCTCAAAATAGCCGATCGCCTCCTGCCACTGCTCCTGCTCAAAGGCCACCTGCCCCAGTTGAAACAGGGCTTCCCCATCCTCCCCGCAGTGCTCCAGCAACTGTTGATAGAGGGCGATCGCCTCATCCTTTGAACCCTGCTCCATCAGCACCGCCGCCAGCCGCTGGTAAGCTACAGCACAGGTCACCTCCTGCCTGATAGCCCAGCGAAAACAGGCGATCGCCTCATCCTCCCTTTCCAGCTTCAGCAGCGCATCCCCCAGGCTCACCTTTTCCTCCGGCTTGGCCCAGTCCGGAGCCAGCTTCACCGCCTCAAACCACTGTACCGTCGCCTCATCCCGACGACCCGACAGCGCCAACACCCGCGCCAGATTGCGATGCACCTCCGCCTGGGTGGGCTGCAAAGCAATAGCCTGATGGTAGTGGGCGATCGCCTCATCCCAATGGCGCTGCTGGGCATAGAGATTGCCCAAACTGGTGTGCAGCTCAGCCGACTCCGGGTGCTGCGCCAGCTCCCGCAAACACGCCTGAATCGCCCGCTCAATCTTGCGATCGCCCTCCGAAGTTGGGGTTTCCGCTGACTTTGATTCAACCGGCCTTGATGTGGCGCTTTCAGGCTCAGAAACTTCAGGTTCAGAAACTTTAGAGGCCGATGATGGACGGGGACTCTCCCAGGAAACCTTTGCTTCAGAGCGTTCCGTCCGCTCCGTCAGCAAACCCTGCGGCGGCGTCGATGGTAGCTCCCCCGGCGTACCTGGCTTCCCCTTGGGCTGCACCGCATTTAACAGAATCGCCTTGCGGTAGTGAACCACCGACTCCTGCCAATTGTCCTGCCGCGACAGCACCTCCGCCAATCCCTGGTGGGCCGCTGCCAGCCCCTCATCCAGCGCTAGCGCCCGCCGATAGCACTGCTCCGCCTCCGCCAACCGCTCCTGCGATCGCAGCTCATCCCCCGTCGTCAGCGCCTCCGCCGCCGTAATCATCTCCGGATCCAGCACCATCGCCCGATAGCGACAGTCCGCCGCCAGTCGGGGCTTGTCCAACTGTGCCCAAGACCGCGCCAGATTACGAAACGCCCCTGCAAAATCGGGCTTGAGGGCGATCGCCCGCTGAAAGCTCCTCACCGCCGCCGACCACTCCTGCTGCTGGGCAAAGAGACTGCCCAAATTGGCGTGAACCTCCGCAAACTGGGGATCCAGCTCCAGCGCCTTCTCATAGCGGTTCTTTGCCTCCGCCAGCCGCCCCAGCCGCTGCAGCGCATTGCCCCACACCTTGTAGGCCGGAGCCAGATCCGGCAAAATTACCGACGCCTCCTGACAGTGGGCGATCGCCTCCTGCCAGTTGCCCTGCCGAAAGGCCGCCTCTGCCTGCTGCAAACTCCGCTCCGCCTCCTGCCGCCAGAAAGAAGGGAGAACCGACTTCAGCCCAGCCCCATTGCCGCCACTTACGCCCATCACCCGCCGGTAGTAAACCGTTGCTTCATTCAGCCGCCCCCGCAGACCCATCATCGTCGCCAGGTATTGGTAGGATCGCTGGGACTCTGCGTCCAGGTAAGACAGTTGATAGGGGCTGAGGGACACCGGCCCCGGCTCACTGGGCACAATGGCCTGGGAGTTTGAGGCGGTGGAAGAAAGGTCAATGGGAGCAGCAGACGGATCTGGTTTCTGTCCATTCCCATTGACCGCTGTGGAGGAAACGGTGTCACCCTGGGTGGGAGCTGCGTCGTCCTCTTCGGAAAACTCCGGGTATTCCTCAAGCAAATCCGGAGAAGCCGAAGGCAGAAGAGGGGTGTGGGCCAGCAGGTTTTTAAGATAGTTCAACATGTTCGCAAAGGTGCTTATGGGGCGGGGTGGGCGACGCTTGCTACTTGTAAAGCGGCAAAAAGACGGTGGGTGAATATAGTGATAAAGCTCCGCCAAATCTTGTGTCTTGGTTAACGCTTTATCGTTAGCTCTATAGTGCCCAGGAAAATTCTGAGAACAACATGAAGCAAAAGTTTTATTAAAAGGAAATACTGACTTCAGCCTTCATTCTCGTCCCAGTAAAAAGACTGGCAAAGCTGGCTCTCAAGCTCCTGATTATAAGGCTTAAAAAACTCAGCCAGCTTGGCTTTGAGCGATCGCTCCAGGGGCGGATAGGAACCCGCATTGTAGGGCAGATAGGAACCGTGATCCTGCGGAGATAGCCCTAAAAACTCTACAGCTTGCTGCGTAGTTTTACCGGGATTGGCGAACAGGGTTTCACTCCGCAGAATTTGTATTTGATCCTTAGGGAACAAAGCCTGCCAGCGACGAATTTTGGGCCAGTAAATGCCCCCCGCCAGATAGCTTCCCTGACAGGTCAGTTCCATCGTGCTGCTGGCGCGACAGCGCGCCAACTCGATCTCAATTACCTCCGAGAAGGGGCGAGTTTCAAAGCCGGTTCGCACCATGTGGTAGTACCAGGAGCAGGCCCGATCCACCGGGTTGCGCAGCAGAATGATCAGCTTGGTCTGGGGAAATAGGCGGGCCACCCGCTCAGCCACGTGGGACGTATAGATATAGTTGGGATCGGCCTCCCCCGTCAGCAGATCGGGGCGATCGCACACCGTCGGAAACTGGGCCAGGTACCACGCTATCCCGTAATCAAAGTTTGTTGTAAAAAAGCTCAGCTCCTTTTTGCAGGGCAGCAGAATCTGTGGGTGTCGCTTCAAATAGGAGTACAGCGAACTGGTGCCGCACTTGGCCGCTCCAATAATCAGAAAGTCGGGGCCGTGCTGCTTGGGCTGGGTCCAGTCGAAGCTGGCCAGGTGGGGATGGAGGGCGATCGCCGTTTTCATGCCGCTGGTGCGGTAGCAGGCGATCGCCTCGGCCCGATCGCCCGCCTGGGTAAGCACATCCCCCAAATTGCTCCAGGCCATGGCATAGTCGGGAGCCTGCTGGAGGGCAGCCCGATAGGTGGCGATCACATCGGCTCGCTGCCCAGGGGCAATGGGAACAAACTGGAGAGCAATGTAGGCCGGTTTGTGGGTCGGGTCAATGCGAATGGTTTGACAGTAATAGGTCACCGCTGCGGAAAACTGGCCCTGCTGGCGCAGCACATTGCCCAGGTCGTAGTGGAGCACGGGGGCATGGGGTTCCAACTGCAGTGCTTGCTGATAATTGGCGATCGCCTGCTCCAGTTGCCCCAGCTCCAGGTGGGCCTGCCCCAGGTGGCGATACGTCCAGAAAAACCGATCGTTGATCGCCACGGCCTGTTCATAAGCCTGGATCGCCTCGGCCCACTGACTGCGCCGCATCAGGGCATTTCCCAAATTGTTGTGAGACCAGAAAGCTTGGGGGGAATGCTCCAGGGCGCAGCGGTAGGCACAGGCCGCCCGTCCCCAGCGTTTTTGCTGAAACAGAGCATCTCCCAGGCGATGGTGCCACTGCCACTCGTCCGGCTGATACTGGATGGCATGGCGGTAGTAGGCGATCGCCCGCTTCCACTTCTGCCCCTGGGCCAGGGCATTGGCAAACTCGCCCCACCACTGGCCCAACCGTTCCCGCGACCACTGGCCCGTTTCCTGGGGCTGGCCCTCAGGCGATCGCAGGCCCTGCCAGTCAAAAAACCGCCGATAGTAGGCGATCGCCCGCTCCCACTGATGTTGGCGGCCAAACGCCTGGGCCAGCCGGTAGGCCAGGTCTGGCTGCTGGGGATGGTGGGCCAGGGCGGTGCGGTAAAGGGCGATCGCGCCCCTCTCGTCCCCCTGGTCGCTGAGCAATTTTCCCAGCTTCAGATAGGGATCCAATACCTCAGGCTGGAGCTGAATCGCCTGCCGATAGTGGGCGATCGCCCGGTCGGCTTTGCCCTGCTGGTGGAGGATTTCTCCCAAATTCAGGTAGGGTTCGGCCTCGACCCAGGTAGGTTCCAGGGACTGGGCCTGATCCCAGCAATCGGCGGCGGCGTGGGGCTGCTGCAAAATTTCCCACAGGCGGGCCAGGTTGCGGTAGGCTCCGGCAAAGTTGGGCTGGAGGGCAATGGCGTGCTGGTAGTGGGCGATCGCCTGGGACCACTGCTGCTGCTGGGCCGCCAGACTGCCCAGATTCACGTAGAGTTCCGCCTGATCGGGCTGCAGGGCGATCGCCGCCTGATAGTGGCGGTAGGCCGCCGCCAACTGGCCCTGGCGCTGCAGGGCATTTCCCCAAATCTTGTGGGCGATCGCCTGCTGCAGAGGCGAGCTGGTGGCCAGGTGCTGGAGCGATAACACACAGGCGGCGATCGCCCAACTCCACTGCTGCTCCTGGTAATAGGTTTCCGCCCGCAGCAGGTAGTCAGCAGCAGCGGCGGAGGGGGAGGAGGGGGGGGAAACGGTCAGAGTCGATGAGGGGGGGGCAATCATAAGCGATCCGTTGGCCATTAATTCAACTAGCTTTGTCGTAACTACGTAACTACTGAGGCTTGACCTAGAACCTAAACTGCCCTCATCCCCTAGCCCCTTCTCCTTGGGGAGAAGGGGAACCGGGTTGAAGTCCCTCTCCCTGGGGAGAGGGATTTAAGGTGAGGGCAGCCTGAGTAGTTACGGAACCGGGTTGAAGTCCCTCTCCCTGGGGAGAGGGATTTAGGGTGAGGGCAGCCTGAGTAGTTACCATCCCTTACCCCAGCTTTTGCAAAATGAGCTGATAGCCGGTGTGCAGGCGTTTGGTTTGGCCGGTGACGCTGGTTAAAAACTGGTGAATGCCCACTCTGGGATCCCGCTGGGGGTCGGCGGGGTTGCTCCAGCCGTAGTAGGCAAAGATCAGCAGCCCGCCCGGTTTCAGCAGGGGCCAGCTCAGCTCGGCGTTCTGGCGCACCCGTCCGGCCAGATGGCAGCGATCGCACAGGTAAACCAGGTCATAGCTGTGGGGTGAGAGCCGTCCCAGGTGATCCGGCGGATGGCCCGTGAGGCAGGTGACGCGATCGCTGGCTCCGGTGCGGGTCAGATTGGCGGTGAAGCCCTCAGAAAACTCCCCATCCACACAGGTGAGCCGGGCGGTGGGGTGGGTGAGCAGATGCTCCAGCCACCAGCAGGCGGTCATGCCTTGGTCGCTGCCCACTTCCAAGATGTGGCAGTGGGGGCGGTGGGCCAGGGGCCGTACCTGGCGCGTCAGCAGGGGGATGTGGTGGGAAAACCAGTCGTGGGTGAACTCGTAGCCCCGCTGGTGAATGGTGGTCCAGCCCCGCAGCCAGCAAACCTGACGATAGCAGGCGATCGCCTCCGGCCATTGCTGGTGGGCGGCGAGCAGTTGCCCCAGTGCCCGGTGAGCTTCAATGCGGTGCGGCTCCAGGCGAATCACCCGCCGATAGCAGGCCATGGCCCGGTCTGCCTGTCCTGCCGTCTGGAGGGATTGGGCCAGGCAGTAGTGCCGGTCGGCGTCGGCCCGCCCTGGCTCCAGCTCCAGGGCCTGATCCAGGCAGGTGAGGCCCCGACTGGTCTGGCCAAGCTGGAAGCACAGCGCCCCCAGCCCCGCCCAAACTTCCGCCCGCTGGGGCTGCGCCTCCACGGCCCATGCCTGCCATACTTGGGCAGCGGTGACCTGGCCCATGCGCCGCAGTTCGCCCTCCAGTTGCCGACAGGCACGGGCAAAGGGCGATCGCCCGCCGCAATCGTCGTCCTGGGAAAGGGTGCGACAAACGGCGATCGCGTCGTCAATGGCTTGCACTACGGTAGCGGATTCTCGTTCAGTCTGGGTCATGGCCCTAGGATGCCCGCCTGGGGGCGTTCTCCATCATCACCTCCAGGGCCATTTGCAGGATTTCACGGTTGACCCACAGATCCTCGGTCACGGGACTCTGGTACATCAACTGCCGGATCAGGTGGCCGTGCAAAGCTGCGCCGCGCATCTGGTAGTGAATCAGCCCCAGGTGCTGGGTAATGGCGGGATACTCCGGTCGCACGTAGTAGGGCGACACCAGCTCCAGCAGGCGGGTTTCGGGCTGGCAAAAGATGACATTGGTGAGTCCAGCCCCGTGGGGCGCGACGATGGCGGTGGCCTGGGCAAACAGGGCAATCTGCTCCCCCAGGGAGAGGGTTTCCAGGGTTACGGGCACAAAGCCCCACCGCTGCACCTCGGCCAAAACCTCCGCCTCGTTCAACACCCGGCGATGGCCCACCGCCGCTCGACGAATATAAATTTGCCGGGGCCAATCCCGATCGCCGCTGGCCAGGGGTAAAAAGGTATGGCGCAACCAGGCGATCGCCTCGGAACTCGCCCAGGTCAAAGCCCCCGGAAAGGACGGCACCACCAGGGTTTTGGCCTGGAGATGGGGATGGCAATCGCTCGTTAAAATGCGGTCAGCGCTGAGGCCCAGGGCCGCCAGGGTGGCCCGTTGAAAGGGGGCGCGATCGCTATTCACCACCACGTAGTCCACCGTGGCGAAATCAATGCCGCAGCGCTGCAGGATGTCCCAACGGGGCAGAATGTCCACCATCCAGTGATAGTAAACGTGGCCCGACAGCCCCGACAGCACTGCCACCGTGCCGTCAATTTCTTCGATGGGCGGCAGGGAGGGTTCGGTGAAAACGTGATGCTGGTTGAAGTTGTAGCGATCGCACCCCGGCAAGTACCAGGGATAGTCCCTGGACAGATCCCCCAACAGGTAGCCATCGGGGGTGAGGATGGCAAGGCTGTGGCACACCTGCCAGTGGTTGCGCTGGGGGGCAATCCAGGCCCGTCCATTGGGAATCGTAACGGTAAACCTTGGTGGAGCGGGAAGAACGGCTGATGACGGTGCATCGAGGCGTTCTATGCCTGGACGAATGGACTGAGTTGGAAACCAACCCATCAGCCGCTGCGAACAGTCCCCGCAGGTGATGCCACCACAGGAGGAGGACTGGGGCGGCGGGGAGGGGTCAATGGGGATAACCCCACGGATGACGGTACTGGGGTGGGAGGGCGCTGGGGCAGCAGTCAATTCGCGGTAGGTACACGGGCAGGAGGTGGCCGCTGCCCAGTCGCGCGTGTGAAGATAGACGCCTTGAATGGGAACTTGCCCGGTCAGACTTTGCTGAACCTGACTTTGCTGAACCTGACTTTGCTGAGCCGGATGGCTCGTTAAAGCTTCTCCCTGGAGAAGCTCAAGATCGTGGGGCAACTGTCCCCATGGCTGTAGCTGGATCACCTGCCGATAGTAGCCTGCCGCCACGTCCCATCGCTCTCGCTGGGCCGCCGATTGGGCCAGGGCCAGGGTCAGGCCAGCATGACGGGGAGCAAGGCTGAGTCCTGCCTGATAGATGAGAACCGCAGCATTTTCCCGCTGCTGCCGCCGCAGCATGTCTCCCAAATATCGGTAGAGGTCGGCATTTTGCGGCTGCACCAGCAAGGCCCGACGGTAGTAGACTTCCGCCTGCTGCAAGGCTCCATAGGCGTGCAGGGCATGGCCCAGGTGTACCAGAGTGTCCACCAGGTGGGCCACGGTTTGAGGTGCAAGGGGAGTGGCCTGTAGCGACGAAAGAAAGCGCCCACAGGCTTGCTGGGAGAGGGTCAGGTCATCTAGCCTTGGAGATGAATCATCCGATGCTTCATTGGATAGTCTATCCGGTGAATCACCCGGTGAATCACCCGGTGATTCATGAAATGATTGACCAAGGGATTCGCTAGAAAGTACCTGCGGCTCTCCCCCGCTGAGGTGACAGTAGGCGGCAATCCATTGAGATTGCTGCACTACCATGCGGTGCAAACTGATCAAAGCCTGGGAAGGCTCGCCCACCTGCAGCGCCAGGGAAACGGACTGATCCAGGGCCGCCAGGTGGTCTGGTTCATGGCGCAAAGCCTCCTGGATCAACGCCAGGGCCGTCTGGGGCTGGCCGTACTGCTGCCACGCTGCCGCCAGGTTGAGGTAGGCCAGAATCATCTCCGGTTCCAGGGCGATCGCACACTGATAGGAGGCGATCGCCGC